>NZ_CP034549.1:2730000-2872100 GCF_003966335.1 Nonlabens ponticola
GCTTAAAATTCAAAATGATTTCGGTGACATCTTCTACAACACCTTCAATTGTTGAGAATTCGTGATCGACACCTTCTATACGAATAGAAGTAATCGCAAAACCTTCAAGAGAAGAAAGTAGTACACGACGCAATGCGTTACCAACTGTCAATCCATATCCAGGTTCCAAAGGTCTAAATTCAAACTTACCTTCAAAATCGGTTGAATCGATCATGATTACTTTATCCGGCTTTTGGAAATTTAAAATTGCCATAAAAATTTTGTGGTTTAGTTATTATTTAGAATACAATTCAACTATCAACTGCTCCTTGATATTTTCAGGGATTTGAAGACGCTCAGGTACTGCTACAAAAGTACCAGACATTGTAGCCTTATTGAAAGTTATAAAGTCGTATACATGCTCGTTGCTAGAAAGAGCATCGTCAATTGCAGTTAAAGATTTTGATTTCTCACGTACTGCAACTACATCACCAGCCTGTAGCTGATAAGAAGGAATATTAACCAACTGTCCATTAACAGTAATGTGTCTGTGTGACACCAGTTGTCTAGCACCACGACGAGAACGAGAAATACCCATGCGGTACACCACATTATCTAATCTAGATTCTGCTAATTGAAGTAGGACTTCACCTGTGATTCCTGTGCTACGAACAGCTTTTTCAAACATCAAGCGGAATTGCTTCTCTAAAATACCATAAGTGTATTTTGCTTTTTGCTTCTCTTTAAGCTGAACCGCGTATTCAGATTCTTTTCCACGGCGTCTTGCGTTACCGTGCATTCCTGGAGGATAATTTTTCTTCTCCAATGCCTTACTAGGGCCAAAAATTGGTTCTCTAAATCGACGAGCAATTTTTGCCTTAGGACCTCTATATCTTGCCATTTTCTTGTTGTTTAGTTGTTGATGTACTGTGAATTCAGGTCAATATCCTTCAGCAGCCAATAATCAACAGATATTTATAATTAATTATACTCTACGACGCTTAGGTGCTCTACAACCATTGTGAGGCAGTGGAGTCACATCTATAATTTCAGTCACCTCGATACCTGCATTGTGAATTGTGCGAATAGCACTTTCACGACCGTTACCTGGACCTTTAACATAGGCTTTCACCTTACGTAAACCTGCCTCATGAGCTACTTTAGATGCATCTTCTGCAGCTAATTGTGCTGCATAAGGAGTATTCTTCTTAGAACCTCTGAAACCCATTTTACCAGCAGAAGACCATGAGATAACCTCACCTTTCTTATTGGTTAAAGAAATAAGGATATTGTTGAATGATGAAGAAATGTGCGCCTCACCAATTGAATCAACAACGACTTTACGTTTTTTAGATACTGTTTTAGACTTTGCCATATCAAATATTATTTAGTTGCTTTCTTCTTGTTAGCAACTGTCTTACGCTTACCTTTTCTTGTACGCGAATTGTTCTTAGTTCTTTGACCTCTTAACGGAAGACCAGATCTGTGACGGATACCACGATAACAGCCGATGTCCATCAAACGTTTGATATTCATTTGCGTTTCTGATCTCAGCTCACCTTCAATAGTAAACTCGCCTATCGCGTTACGTATCTTACCGATCTCATCATCATCCCAATCACTTACTTTTTTATCTAAACCGACACCAGTTGACTGAAGTACTTCTTGAGCACGACTTCTACCTACACCGTAGATATAAGTTAGGGCGATCTCGCCTCTTTTATTTTTTGGTATGTCTACACCTGCAATTCTTGCCATAACTTAACCTTGTCTTTGTTTAAATTTTGGGTTCTTTTTGTTGATCACATAAAGGCGACCCTTGCGACGCACGATCTTACAATCGGCGCTTCTCTTTTTAATTGATGCTCTTACTTTCATAATTAGTATCTATAAGTGATCCTTGCTTTCGTCAAATCGTAAGGACTCATTTCTAATTTTACTTTATCTCCTGGTAATAGTTTGATATAATGCATACGCATTTTACCAGATATGTGTGCTGTGACAACATGTCCATTTTCAAGCTCCACTCTAAACATTGCGTTTGAGAGTGCTTCAATAATGGATCCATCTTGCTCTATAGCGGATTGTTTAGCCATATTATGCTACTGCTTTTCTGTTTTTACCTGTTTTAATCAAACCATCGTAATGACGATTCAACAGGTATGAATTAATTTGTTGCATAGTGTCAATAGCCACACCTACCATAATCAACATTGATGTACCTCCATAAAACAAAGCCCAAGCCTGCGTAACACCCATTAGGCTAACGAAAGCAGGAACAATAGCAACGAGTGCTAGAAATATGGAACCCGGTAATGTAATCTGTGACATTATACGATCAAGATAGTCTGCAGTTTCCGTGCCAGGTCTTATACCTGGAATAAAACCGCCATTTCTCTTGAGATCATCTGCCATTTTGTTAGTTGGTACCGTGATCGCAGTATAGAAATAAGTAAAGACAATAATTAACAAGGCAAAAACTAGATTGTACCAAAATCCGAAAATATCTGAAAAAGCAGTTGCTACACTCTTCGCCCAATCAGACTCAAGTGTTCCCAATGCTTGAGGTACAAACATGATAGCCTGTGCGAAAATGATAGGCATAACACCAGATGCATTCAAGCGCAGTGGAATGTATTGACGTGAACCAAATACATTCTTTTCGTAGCCACCGGTAGCGGTTCTACGCGCGTATTGGACAGGTATTTTTCTAACAGCCATTACTAACATGATACATGCAAGAATGACAACTAGCCAAATAACGATTTCAATGATTATTACGAACGGTCCACCAACACCATTAAGTCGTGAAGCCACCTCTTGAGCAAAAGCTTGAGGCAACGTGGCGATGATACCGACCATTATAAGCAATGATATACCATTACCGATACCGCGATCTGTAATCTTCTCACCCAACCACATAGCAAATACACATCCTGTTACAAGAATAATGGTACCTATTACCAAAATCAATGTTTGATTGTCCAATAAGTAAGCTGATTCAGGAACACCAAGGGTTCCTAGACTTAACAGATAACTAGGAGCTTGAATTAAACAAATCCCGATGGTCAACCATCTAGTGATTTGATTAATCTTACGGCGACCAGACTCTCCTTCTTTTTGAAGTTTTTGTAGATACGGTACGGCAATACCCATGAGCTGAACAACGATACTAGCGGAAATGTAAGGCATAATACCAAGAGCGAAAACTGATGCATTAGCAAATGCACCACCGGTAAAAGCGTTGAGTATAGTACCGATACCACCACCTTCAAAGTTGCCTTTAAAACCAGCTAATTGCGTAGAATCTATAAAAGGAAGTACAACTTGCGCACCAAATCTATAAACCAGCAATAAGCTAAAGGTCATAATAATACGATCCTTTAGCTCTTCTATCTTCCAAATATTTTTTAAGGTGTCTAGTGCCTTCATGTAGTTCTTTTATGCAGTTTGTGCTTTGCCACCTGCTTTTTCTATTGCAGCTTTCGCGGAAGCGGTAAACTTATGAGCTGTAATGGTAAGTGAACTAGTTACTTCACCACGACCCAAAATCTTAACAAGATCATTTTTACCTACTAATCTCTCACTAATAAGGTCTTCAATAGTAATCGTTTCATTCAACCTTCCTTCAGCATGATATGCCTGTAAAGTATCTAGGTTGATACCTTGATAATCCTTACGATTGATATTGGTAAAACCGAATTTAGGTACTCGACGTTGCAAAGGCATTTGACCACCTTCAAAACCTAGTTTTTTAGAATAACCAGATCTTGACTTGGCACCTTTATGTCCACGTGTTGCAGTACCACCTTTACCTGATCCTTGACCACGGCCAATGATTTTGGCAGATTTTTTTACTGACCCTTCTGCAGGTTTTAAATTTTCTAAACTCATGATGTGATATTATGCTTTCTCCACAGAGATTAAGTGAGACACCTTAGCAATCATTCCCATAACAGCAGGAGAATCATCATGCTCTACAACTTGGTTCATCTTACGCAAACCTAGCGCCTCTAATGTTTTCTTTTGTCTTGCTGTGCGATTAATCGCACTGCGAACTTTCTTTACGTGTAATTTTGCCATCTTGATTATCCGTTAAATACTTTGTCAATAGAAACTCCACGTTGTTTTGCTACGGTAGCTGCATTTCTCAATTGCAATAACGCATCAAATGTAGCCTTTACCACATTATGTGGATTTGAAGAACCTTGGTTTTTTGACAGTACGTCATGCACTCCTACAGCTTCAAGCACCGCGCGAATTGGTCCACCAGCAATAACTCCTGTACCAGCAGATGCAGGCAGCAATAGTACTCTGGCACCACCAAATTTACCTTTTTGCTCGTGTGGTATACTTCCTTTTTGTAGCGGTATGCGTACTAGATTCTTCTTAGCATCTTCCACGGCCTTAGAAATTGCCTCAGAGACTTCTTTGGACTTACCTAAACCATGACCTACTACACCATTCTCATCACCTACAACTACTATTGCAGAGAATCCAAATGCACGACCACCTTTAGTAACCTTAGTAACACGTTGTACACCTACAAGACGATCTTTAAGATCAAGTCCACCTGGCTTAACAGTTTCTACGTTTTTATACTTTTGATACATTGTCTGTATTATTTCTTATTAAAATTTCAAGCCTCCTTCACGAGCTCCTTCAGCTAAAGAAGATACTCTACCATGATACAAATAACCACCACGATCAAAAGATACCTCAGTAACGCCAGCAGCGATAGCTTTTTCAGCCACCTTTTGACCTACTAGTTTTGAGACTTCCTTCTTAGGAGCATCTGACTTCAACTCTCTTGAACTAGCTGAAGCGATAGTAACACCATCAATATCATTAATTACCTGAACGTAAATCTCTTTATTACTTCTATAAACCGAAAGTCTTGGTCTTGCAGATGTACCAGAAACGACTTTTCTGATTCTACGACGTACTTTATTTCTTCTTGCGGACTTTGAAAATGCCATAACTTATAATTATGCTGATTTACCAGCTTTTCTTCTTAATATCTCACCGACAAACTTCACACCTTTTCCTTTGTAAGGTTCTGGCTTGCGGAAGCCTCTAATCTTTGCAGCGACTTGTCCAACAAGCTGCTTGTCAAATGAAGTTAACTTAACAACTGGGTTTTTTCCTTTTTCGCTTATCGTTTCCACCTTTACTTCAGGCGCAATATCTAAAACGATGTTATGAGAAAACCCTAATGCCAAATCTAATTTTTGACCTTGGTTTGAGGCACGGTATCCTACCCCAACAAGCTCTAACTGCTTAGTCCATCCTTCTGACACTCCTAGAACCATGTTCTGAAGCAATGATCTATAAAGACCATGCTTGGCTCTGTGATCTTTAGAATCAGATGGACGAGTAACAACTAATTGATCTTCCTCTACCTCGATAGAAACATCTGAGTAAGATTGTGTAAGTGTTCCCAACTTACCTTCTACCTTGATTTCTGAATCGGTAACATTTACCTTAACTCCTGAAGGAATTGATACCGGATTATTTCCTATTCTAGACATTTCTTAATTTTTAATATACGTAACATAAGACCTCACCACCTACATTCTCAGAACGAGCTTGCTTGTCAGTCATAACACCACGAGATGTAGATATTATAGCTATACCCAAACCGTTCAAAATACGTGGTAGCTCCTTTGATCCAGCGTACTTTCTCAAACCTGGCTTTGATAGTCTTTGAATATCTTTTATTACTGACTCCTTAGTATCGCGGTCATATTTCAAAGCAATCTTGATGATGTCCTGTGCAGAACTATCAACAAATTTATAGCTAAGAATGTAACCTTGATCAAAAAGAATCTTTGTGATTTCTTTCTTAACCTTACTTGCAGGAATCTCAACGACGCGGTGATTAGCACGCACAGCGTTGCGTATTCTTGTTAAATAATCTGCTATTGGATCTGTATTCATAATCTATTCTTTGTCGCCGTTAGGATTACCAACTAGCTTTTTTAACACCTGGTATTAAACCTTGATTAGCCATTTGTCTGAACATCACACGTGATATTCCAAACTGACGCATGTAACCTTTAGGACGGCCAGTAAGTTTACATCTATTATGTCTTCTAACTGGACTAGCATTCTTAGGAAGCTTCTGAAGTGCTTCATAGTCACCAGCTTCTTTCAAAGCTTTGCGCTTTTCAGCATACTTTTCTACAAGTGCCTCTCTTTTGCGCTCACGCGCTTTCATTGATTCTTTTGCCATTCCTAATTCTTTTTAAATGGTAAACCAAGTTCCGTTAACAAGGACTTAGCCTCTTTATCTGTTTCAGCATTGGTTACGAACGTAATATCCATTCCCGATATCTTATTGACCTTATCGATGTTTATCTCAGGAAAAATAATTTGCTCTACAATACCTAAGTTGTAATTTCCTCTACCATCAAAACCAGTAGCCTTAATACCTTGAAAATCACGTACGCGAGGTAAGGCGACAGTTACTAGACGATCAAGAAATTCATACATTCTTTCACCTCTCAATGTAACCTTAGCGCCGATAGGCATACCCTTACGTAGCTTAAATGAAGCAACGTCCTTTTTGGACATCGTTGCCACGGCTTTTTGACCAGTGATTGCTGTAAGCTCTTCGATTGCATAATCAATCAACTTCTTATCAGCAACAGCAGCACCAACACCTCGACTCAAGACTATTTTCTCAAGCTTTGGTATTTCCATTACATTAGAATAACCGAATTCATCCTTTAATGAATCCATTACTCGTTCTTTATATTCCGTCTTTAGTCTTGGTATATACGACATGACTATATTGTTTCTTTAGTAGATCTTGCGACACGCACTTTCTTGCCATCGTTGATGTCATAACCTACACGAGTAGATTTACCATTGCCATCAATTAGAGCAAGATTTGAGATATGCAATGCAGCCTCTTTCTCTTTAATTCCTCCTTGTGGATTAGTTGCACTAGGCTTCTCATGTTTAGAAACAAGATTAACACCTTCAACTATCGCTTTAGATTTATCTGTGATAATTTTCTGAACCTTACCCTCAGCACCTTTATTGGCACCAGCAATAACTCTCACAGTATCTCCAGATTTGATTTTATACTTTCCCATAACTTTTTCTACAGCACCTCAGGTGCTAATGAAACTATTTTCATGAATTGCTTATCACGCAGCTCACGAGCTACTGGCCCAAAAACACGGGTACCTCTCATATCAGATGTAGGATTCAATAAAACACAAGCATTATCATCAAATCTAATATAAGAACCATCAGCACGACGTACTTCTTTACGAGTACGAACAACTACAGCGGTTGACACAGCTCCTTTTTTAATGTTTCCGTTAGGAGTTACCTCCTTAACAGAAACAACAATCTTATCTCCAACTGAAGCATAACGACGTTTAGTACCACCTAACACACGGATGCAAAGAACTTCTTTGGCACCAGTATTATCAGCAACTTTTAATCTTGATTCCTGTTGTACCATTACTTAGCTCTTTCTAAAATTTCTACTAATCTCCAATTCTTAGTTTTACTCAACGGACGAGTCTCCATGATGCGTACGGTATCACCCTCATTGCAGTCATTTTTCTCATCATGAGCTACGTACTTTTTAGTGTTCAAAACGAACTTACCGTACATAGGGTGCTTTTGACGCTTAACTTCAGCAACAACGATGCTTTTATCCATCTTGTTACTTCTTACCACGCCGATACGCTCTTTTCTTAAATTTCTTTCCTCCATGATAATACCTATTATGAATTATTGATCGCTGTTTTCAAACGAGCAATAGTCTTTCTCAACTTTGTTATTTGTGAAGGATTCTCAAGTGGCGACACAACGTGTGTTCTTTTAAGATCTGTATAAGCTCTTTGAGACTCTGCCAACTTATCTGACAGTTCTGCTTGAGAGTAACCCTTTACTTCTGATTGTTTCATAGCTTCTTACTCTTGATAGTCGCGTGCGACAATGAATTTTGTTTTAACTGGTAGTTTTTGAGCTGCTAGACGCAAAGCTTCTTGAGCGGTCGCCAAAGGCACACCAGAAACTTCAAACAATATTCTACCCGGCTTAACTACAGCTGCCCAATATTCCACAGCACCTTTACCTTTACCCATACGTACTTCAAGTGGCTTCTTAGTAATAGGTTTGTCTGGAAATATTTTGATCCACAATGAGCCTTCACGCTTCATGAAACGAGTAGCAGCAATACGAGCCGCCTCGATCTGACGTGAATTAATAAACTCAGAATCCAATGATTTGATTCCAAAAGTTCCGTAAGCTAGCTGATTACCTCTACCAGAATCACCTTTCATGCGACCCTTTTGCTGCTTTCTAAATTTAGTTTTTCTAGGTTGTAACATTACTAGCTATTATTTTCTACGACGTCTATTACCACCTCTTGATGGAGCGCCACTTTGTTTACCTTTACTCTTTGCAAGTCCAGCTAAAGGAGACAATTCTCTTTTACCATAAACCTCACCTTTCATTATCCAAACTTTCACGCCAATTCTACCATAGGTAGTATGAGCCTCTACCAATGCATAATCAATATCTGCTCTAAAAGTTGAAAGAGGAATTCTTCCATCTTTGTAAGATTCAGATCTTGCCATCTCAGCACCATTCAATCTACCAGAAATTTGGATTTTGATTCCTTCTGCATTCATTCGCATCGCAGCGGCGATGGCCATCTTGATCGCACGTCTGTAAGATATACGATTCTCAATCTGACGCGCAACACTAGCACCAACTAGGTGAGCATCAAGTTCCGGACGTTTGATCTCATGAATATTGATCTGAACATCTTTACTCGTAATTTTTTTGAGCTCTTCTTTAAGTCTATCTACTTCTTGACCACCTTTACCAATAATAATACCTGGTCTTGCGGTAGTAATAGTAATAGTTACGAGTTTAAGAGTACGTTCAATGATGACTCTGGAAACACTAGCCTTGGAAAGACGTGCATGAATATATCTGCGTATCTTATCATCCTCGGCAAGTTTATCACCATAGTCGTTACCACCGTACCAGTTAGATTCCCAACCTCTGATAATACCTAATCGATTTCCTATTGGATTTGTCTTTTGTCCCATATTCTAATTAGCTATTCTGTTGGTTAGACTCTCCTAAAACAAGAGTAACGTGATTTGATCTTTTTCTAATACGGTGCGCACGTCCTTGAGGTGCTGGACGCAACCTCTTCAACATTGTACCACCGTCTACTCTAATTTCTTTAATAAATAAACCAGCATCTGCAACATCTCCTTCTTCATTTTTTGCCTGCCAGTTAGCTACTGCACTAAGTACAAGTTTATCTAATCTTCTCGCTGCTTCCTTAGAAGAGAATTTAAGGATGTTCAAAGCATCTTCTACTTTTTTACCGCGAATAACATCGGCAACTAATCTCATCTTGCGAGGAGATGTAGGACAATTATTCAACTTAGCAAAAGCTATGTTTCTTCTCTCTTCCTTCAAGCGTTCTGCTGATTGTTTCTTACGAACTCCCATAGCTTATTTCTTTCCTTTATTTTTAGCGGCTGCATGTCCACGATAAGATCTAGTTGGTGAAAATTCACCAAGTTTATGACCTACCATGTTTTCAGTTACATATACAGGAACGAATTGTCGTCCATTATGAACTGCAATCGTCTGACCAACAAAATCTGGCGTAATCATAGATGCACGAGACCATGTTTTTATTACCGTTTTCTTACCTGACTCAACATTTTGAGCCACCTTAGATTCCAACTTATGAAATACATAAGGTCCTTTTTTTAATGAACGAGCCATAATTTATTTCTTTCTACGTTCTAAAATATATTGAGTACTAGCCTTGTTAAGATCTCTCGTTCTGAAACCTTTTGCAGGTATACCATTACGTGATCTTGGGTGTCCACCTGATGCACGACCTTCACCACCACCCATTGGGTGATCAACAGGATTCATCGCTACAGGTCTTGTACGTGGACGACGACCTAACCATCTACTGCGACCAGCTTTACCACCAACAACAAGTTGATGATCACTATTACTAATTGCACCGATCGTTGCTAAACATTCTTGTAAAATCAACCTAGTTTCTCCAGATGGCATCTTTATAGTTGCATACTTACCATCCCTCGCCATCAGTTGAGCAAAAGAACCAGCACTGCGCGCAATAACGGCACCTTGACCCGGACGTAACTCAATACAACTAATAATAGACCCTAAAGGAATATTAGCAAGTTTCATAGCATTACCTACTTCAGGAGCTGTGCTATCGTTCGAAACGATATTCTGTCCTACCTGCAGACCGTTCTGTGCGATAACATAACGCTTCTCACCATCCTGGTAATTGACCAATGCGATGAAAGCGGTACGATTAGGATCGTACTCAATGGTAGATACCGTTGCCGGCACACCTTGCTTATCACGCTTAAAGTCTATGATGCGGTAGCGACGTTTGTGTCCACCACCTTTGTAACGCATAGTCATACGACCCGTCGCGTTACGACCTCCAGAGCGTTTCTTAGGAGCCAAAAGGCTCTTCTCAGGCTTATCAGTAGTAATGGCATCATAGCCATTTACTACTCTAAAACGCTGCCCGGGAGTTACTGGTTTTAATTTTCTTACTGACATTATTGTCTTAATTATAGATTGCTATAAAGGTCGATACTATCACCGTCCTTAAGTTGTACAAACGCTTTTTTACGAGCCGCTGTTTTACCAACTTGCATTCCTGATTTAGTGTACTTTGATTTACGATTAATGCGAGTATTCATGGTTCTAACTTTAAGAACCGTCACGCCGTAAACCTCTTCTACTTCTTTTTTGATCTGTACTTTGTTTGCCTTAGGAGACACTTCAAAACCATATCTATTCAACAACTCACTATCGCTCGTTGCTTTCTCGGTAATTATTGGTTTAATTAAAATGCTCATGACTTATTTACTTAGATTTTGCTGAATTCCGTCGAGTGAACCTTCTAGCATCACAACATTATTAGCATGTAATATCTTGTAAGTGCTTAATTCTGAGTGAGTTACAACATCAGTACCCTTCAAATTTCGCGAAGACAAATATACATTATTATTTGATCCACCCAACACAAACAATGTTTTTTTATCATTAAGTCCTAAATCGCTTAAAACCTGAATGAAATTCTTTGTTTTAGGAGCCTCAAAATTGAAGTCCTCCACTACGTGCAAAGCTCCTTCAGAAGCCTTTTGACTTAAAGCACTTTTACGCGCCAATCTTTTCTGAGCCTTGTTGAGTTTAAAACGATAATCACGTGGTACTGGACCAAAGATTCTACCACCACCTCTAAATACTGGAGACTTTATAGAACCAGCACGAGCTGTACCCGTACCTTTTTGTTTCTTGATCTTTCTTGTACTACCAACAATCTCTGCACGCTGCTTTGCTTTGTGCGTTCCTTGTCGTTGATTTGCTAGGTATTGCTTTACATCCAGATAGATGGCATGCTCACTAGGCTCTATTCCAAAAACATCGTCAGACAATTCTACCTGACGTCCTGTTTCTTTTCCTTTGATGTCTAATACTGCTACCTTCATTATTTCTGAACGATTACATAAGAGTTCTTGTGTCCTGGAATTGCTCCCTTAACTACAAGTATATTTTGCTCAGGTACAACCTTGAGCACTCTTAAATTTTGAACTTTTACTTTTTCATTACCCATCTGGCCCGCCATGCGCATTCCTTTGAATACTCTCGCAGGATATGACGCAGCACCGATAGAACCAGGAGCTCTCAAACGATTATGTTGACCGTGGGTCGCTTGACCTACACCACCAAAACCGTGACGCTTAACAACACCTTGAAATCCTTTACCTTTTGATGTACCAGACACATCGACAAATTCACCTTCAGCAAACATATCAACAGTGATGGTATCACCTAATTTGTACTCCTCATCAAAACTCTTGAACTCAGCAACTTTTCTCTTGACAGCAGTACCAGCTTTTTTAAAGTGCCCTTGAGCAGCTTTTGAAGCATTCTTGTCTGATTTGTCATCGAAACCTAGTTGCAGCGCGGCATAACCGTCTGTATCTTCAGTTCTGACTTGGGTAACGACACATGGTCCAGCTTGAATGACAGTACATGGAAGATTTTTTCCATTCTCGTCATAAATGCTAGTCATGCCAATCTTTTTTCCTATTAACCCAGACATAATTTATTATTTGATTTAATTCTATTTGTTACGCTTTCGCGAAAGCGTGATATACATTATCCGTAATAAAGGTAATTACACCTTAATCTCTACTTCAACACCACTAGGTAGTTCTAATTTCATCAACGCATCTATCGTTTTTGAAGAAGAACTGTAAATATCCAATAGTCTCTTGTACGAGCTCAATTCAAATTGCTCACGAGATTTCTTGTTAACGTGTGGTGATCTCAGTACAGTAAAGATCTTCTTGTGTGTTGGTAAAGGAATAGGTCCCGTAACAACAGCTCCTGTACTCTTAACGGTCTTAACAATCTTTTCAGCAGATTTATCTACCAGCATGTAATCGTAAGACTTTAACTTGATTCTGATTTTTTGACTCATCTCTTGAAAATTAGTTGTTACCTTTTGTTGCAGCAATTACTTCTTCACTGATATTAGAAGGTGTTTCTGCATAGTGTGAAAACTCCATAGTTGACGTTGCACGACCTGAGGACAATGTCCTAAGCGTTGTAACATATCCGAACATTTCAGAAAGAGGAACTTCAGCTTTAACCACCTTGGCTCCAGCTCTATCACCCATATCATTAACTTGACCACGACGTCTGTTCAAATCACCCACGATATCACCCATATTCTCTTCTGGAGTGATAACCTCTACTTTCATAATAGGTTCAAGGATGACGGCACCAGCAGCTTTAGATGCAGCCTTGTATCCCATTTTTGCAGCAAGCTCAAATGATAATGCGTCAGAATCTACTGGGTGAAAAGAACCATCATTAAGTGTGATTCTCATACTATCCATCTCAAATCCAGCTAGTGGACCATTGGTCATTGCTTCTCTAAAACCTTTCTCGATTGCAGGGATAAATTCCTTAGGAATGTTACCACCTTTAATCTTGTTTTCAAATTGAAGACCTTCTTCTACTTTTCCTTCTTCATTTTCATGAGCAGGCTCCATAGTAAAGACGATATCTCCAAATTTACCACGTCCACCCGATTGCTTTTTGTAAGTTTCACGGTGATCAGCGGCTCTTGTAATAGCTTCTTTGTATTCAACTTGTGGAGCACCTTGGTTCAACTCTACCTTGAACTCACGACGCATACGGTCAACAATAATATCAAGGTGTAGTTCGCCCATTCCCGAAATGATCGTCTGGCCAGAAGCCTCATCAGTTCTTACTTGGAACGTTGGATCCTCTTCTGCAAGTTTTGCAAGAGCCATACCCATTTTGTCAACATCTGCCTTTGTCTTAGGCTCTACTGCGATACCAATTACTGGATCAGGGAAATCCATGCTCTCAAGAACAATTGGATTCTTTTCATCAGTCATTGTATCACCAGTCTTAATATCCTTAAAACCTACCGCAGCTCCAATATCTCCAGCCTCGATAAAATCGATAGCATTTTGCTTATTTGAGTGCATCTGATAAATACGAGAGATACGCTCTTTCTTACCTGAACGATTGTTCAAAATATAAGAACCTGCGTCCAATCGACCAGAATAAGCACGGAAGAATGCTAGACGACCCACAAAAGGATCAGTAGCAATCTTAAATGCTAGCGCTGCAAAAGGAGCACTCACATCTGGCTTGCGCAATTCTTGCTCTCCAGTATCTGGATTAGTACCCACAATACCTTCTTTATCTGTAGGAGCTGGCAAATAGCGACATACTGCATCTAGTAGGAACTGAACACCTTTATTTTTAAATGCAGATCCACAAATCATAGGAATGATGGACATGTCCATAACCGCAGCACGCAGTGCAGCATGCACTTCGTCCTCGGTAATTGAGTCCTCATCCTCCATGAATTTCTCAAGAAGATTCTCATCATATCCAGCTACTTCCTCGATAAGCAGTGCGCGATATTTTCTCGCTTCTGCCTTCATATCTTCAGGAATGTCAATCACATCAAAAGTGGATCCTTGAGTCTCATCATGCCATACAATTGCACGGTTCTTAACAAGGTCAATAATTCCTTTGAAATCAGCCTCGTCACCTATATTAAGTACAATAGGCACAGCATTTGACTTCAACATATCTTTCACCTGCTGACAAACAGCAAGAAAGTTTGAACCTTGACGGTCCATTTTATTCACAAAACCTATACGTGGGACCTTGTAATTGTCTGCAAGTCTCCAGTTAGTCTCAGACTGTGGCTCTACACCATCAACTGCACTAAATAGGAATACAAGACCATCAAGTACACGTAATGATCTGTTTACCTCTACGGTAAAGTCTACGTGACCAGGTGTGTCAATAATATTAAAGTGGTAGTCCTTAGTCTCAGGTAATGGCTTTGCATTCTCCATCGGGAACTTCCAAGTACATGTTGTAGCTGCAGATGTAATGGTGATACCACGTTCCTGCTCTTGCTCCATCCAGTCCATAGTCGCAGCACCATCGTGCACCTCACCAATCTTGTGACTTACACCAGTATAGTAAAGAATACGCTCTGTAGTAGTGGTTTTACCAGCATCAATGTGCGCAGCAATACCAATATTTCTAGTATATTTTAAATCTCTTTGTGCCATTTTTTAGAATCTAAAGTGTGAGAATGCCTTGTTCGCCTCTGCCATCTTGTGGGTATCTGTCTTTTTCTTTACCGCAGCACCTTCTTCCTTAGCCGCGGCAAGAACTTCTGCAGCAAGCTTTTGTGAGAATGACTTCTCATTACGCTTTCTAGAATAGCTTATCAACCACTTCATAGCAGTAGAAATCTTTCTATCTGGACGTATTTGCATTGGGATTTGAAAAGTAGCACCACCAACACGGCGACTGCGTACTTCTACGTGAGGCATCACGTTAGAAAGAGCTTCCTTCCATATCTCTAGGGAATTTTTCTCCTCATCTTGATTTTTCTCTTCTACGATATCCATTGCATCATAAAAGATTTTAAAAGCTACTGACTTCTTACCGTGCAACATCATCATGTTGACAAAGCGAGTCACTAATTGATCATTAAAACGCGGATCTGGAAGGATCGGGCGTTTTTTTGCCTGTCTTTTTCTCATTTCTTCTCTTTGAGTTTGTTATTAAAGCTTACTCACCGTAAAAAGTGAGCACTCTTAAAAATTTTACTTCTTAGGGCGTTTTGCACCATACTTAGACCTACGTTGTGTACGATCTGCAACACCAGCGGTGTCCAGCGCGCCACGCACGATGTGATATCTAACTCCTGGTAAATCTTTAACCCTACCACCTCTAACCAATACTATCGAGTGTTCTTGTAGATTGTGTCCTTCTCCTGGGATGTATGCATTTACCTCCTTACCATTGGTAAGTCTCACACGCGCGACCTTTCTCATTGCTGAGTTAGGCTTCTTAGGCGTTGTAGTGTAAACACGAGTACATACTCCACGACGTTGAGGACAAGAATCTAGAGCAGCCGATTTACTCTTCTTGGTTATTTTGGATCTTCCTTTACGTACTAATTGTGAAATCGTTGGCATATTGTTTTACGCTAATAAATTAATCCCCTATTTTAGGGTCGGCAAAGGTATAAAACTTATTTGCTTATTCAAATCTCATTCTCAAGTTTTTACGAGATATTTTTCCTGATGCAAGATTTCCTTCATTTTGAGCGTTGCCATCTCAACAGTTTTCACAACGTACCATGAGGCATTCCTTAACCTTCATAATGCTATCTATATTACTATTGAGTGTCAATGGTCAAACCAGCATCTTAAAACTGGAGATTTTGAAATCAGCAAGTTCACCAGAGGCGAATACTTCTATCGTCATCAAGAAAAATTCCTATGAAGAAATCCTTGAATCTTCTGACTCTATATATAAGGACTACCTAGAGAAAGGGTTTTTCTCTTCGAATAGAAGCAATATTAGAGTTGTTGACAGTAACGTTTTTGCTCAGAGAATCTATTTAGAAAAAAGATTCTACTCTATCTATCTAGAAGAATCAAACAAAGATGCAGATGAGATGGTGGTGAGTCAGCTTTCGCGAAAGCGTAAACATTTTAATTCTCTGGAACAATTCAAACAGTATTTGAACCTTGAACAAAAATTATTGCAAGATGAAGGTTACCCATTTGCCAAGGTAAGTCTTGAAAAACTCGATCTGCTATCCAAAACAGATACTGCGGTTGCCTTTATTAATGTGAACAAAAATGAAGCTAGAACTTTAAATAGAATTATAGTCAAGGGCTACCCAGGATATCCAAAGGGTCTAACGAAAAAAATGCTGCGCAAAACAACGGCGTACAACCCTAAGTCAATTAATAGAATATTGAATGTAGTAGAAAACACTCCTTATATAAAGACTACTAGACAGCCCGAGGCGTTATTTAAAAAAGACAGCACACTGCTTTATTTATACCTTGAACGCGTGAAAAGCAATCAAGCAGATGGGCTGATAGCATTTAACAACAACGATGAGGATAGACTGGAACTTACAGGATACCTGCAGGCCAATCTTCTCAACAACTTTAATCTGGGTGAATCTATCGCCTTTGAATATCGCAATGCAGATGGTGATCAGTCAATTCTTGATCTTGCTGCCACAGTACCCTATGTTCTACTTTCTTCTATAGGAATAGATGGACGTCTTAACATTACCAGACGTGATTCAACCTATCAGAATAGCACCATCTCTATAGGAGCCAAGTATCCTATTGCACCACAAATTAACATAGGATTGAGCTATTTAAATAAGACATCAAATGCTACCACACCAATTGCCGGCGAGAATCGTAATGAAGATTTCAATGTGAACGGCGTGAGCCTATCAAGTAACTATGTAAGACCTCGTAATAACTTGTTGCAACCTATAAATCTCAATGCAACCATCACCGCCACAATACAGACAAGGGATGGTGAATTGGTTAAGGATGACCAACTAATGATACATGGGGAAATCAATAAAGTATCTAAGCTAAGTCCCAGGCTCTTTATTATGAATAGACTGAATGGTTTCTACCTTGAAACAGATAATCTGCAATTCAACGAGCTCACCCAAATAGGTGGTCAACAATCTATCAGAGGTTTTAATGTGAATAGCATAGATACGTCTGCTTTCTTGAGCACTCAAAGTGAGCTTAGATATGTATTGAATGATCAAATTTACCTGCACACCATTGCCGACGCAGGTGTATTTAATGAATTCACCTCAAGAAATTCGCAATATTTATACTCAATTGGTGCAGGATTAGCAATTTTAACAAAAGCTGGTGTTTTGAGAATATCAGCTAGCAACGGCAGGTTTGTTGACGCTAAAGACGCGGTTTCCAGCACAATAGCTGACATAAATCTTCTCGTTAGATTTTGAAATGTTACCAGATTGTTAAGTATTCTTAAAATAAACTTGAAAAACATTTTTTAAAAGTTGTTTTATTAACTGTTTTTTGGCACTTTTGGCGTTGGCTAATTCAAATAAATCTAAACATGAAAACAAAATTAAATGGAATCTTAACACTATTTCTAGTGTTAGTTGTGCAAGTAGCTTTTGCACAGCAAACAGTTACCGGTAAGGTAATTGACGCGAGCGGCGAACCCATACTGGGCGCAACTGTTCTCGTACGTGGTAGCTCAAACGCTACTACTACTGATTTTGATGGTAACTATTCTATCCAGGCTAACGCTACAGATGTGCTATCATTCTCATTCTCAGGATACGATTCTAAGAATGTAACAGTTGGCAATCAAACAACTATAAATGTTACCCTATCTGCTTCTCTTGAAGCTGTAGTAGTAACAGGATATCGTACTACTACAGCGCCTCGTAGTAATGTAGCTAGTACAACAATATCAGCTGAAAAGATTGAAAATAGGCCTAACGCTTCTTTCGTTCAAACCTTAAGTGGTCAAGTAGCTGGTTTGAACATTACCACTGGTAGTGGTCAACCTGGCGCTAACAGTTTGGTTCAAATACGTGGTGTCAACTCTATTAATGGTAATACAGAGCCATTATTTATTATAGATGGTGCTCCTGTTGATGAAGATAACTTTAGATCTCTTAACCCACAGGATATTGCTTCGATATCTGTACTTAAAGATGCTGGTGCTACTGCAATCTACGGTAACCGTGGTGCAAATGGTGTAATCATCATAAAAACTAAAGCTGGTGGATTTGAGCAACCATTGTCTATAAGAACTAGTAGTATTTTATCATACACGACTCTTCCTGACAATGACTACAATCTTTATGACGCTGCTGGATATTTGAGACTTGAGAGAGAATTTGGCGTAGGTCGTGGTGCTGGTAGAGCAACAGGTGGTGTACCATTAACGGATGCTGAGATTGATGCAGCAGAAAGTACGGACTGGCTAGATGTATTCTTTAGAACTGGTGTTACTAAAAATAATACGGTAAGCTTAAGTAGTGGTGGTAAGAAAACTACTCAATACACAAGTTTAGGTTACTTTGAGCAGGATGGTATTCTTGTGCAGTCAAGTCTACAGCGTTTCAACTTTAGAAACAATATGACTGGAAGAAGTGAAAATGATAAGTTTAACTACGCTTCTAATTTCACTGCTAACTACTCAACTAATGATGAGCCTAACTCTATTGGTAGTGGTGCGGTTAACAGAAACTACTTACTAGGAGCAAACTCTAGTTTGCCTTACTTACTTGTTTCTGACTATACACCAGGTGAAGGTGGTAGCCTAGCGCCTCTTTTGAGAAACGCGCCATTGTTCCTTCTAGACCGTCTAGAAACTTATACTCGTAAAGAGGAAGAAATCAAGCTTATTGGTTCATTCACTGCTTCATGGGAATTTGCAAAAAACTTGACAGCTAGATCTGTCTCTGGTGCAGATTATCAAAATGTTATATTGACTAGAAGCGAAGGACCTACATCTTTTAACTCTGTTTTCTTTGCCGAAACCGGTGAAGATTTGCCTGGTACACAAGACCAGCAGACTACTAGACAATTTACATTTAATCAAACTACATCGTTGAATTACAACAATACGTGGGGTAAACACTCTCTAGATGTTGGACTATTTACTGAATATTTTAAGGCGCACCTTAGAACATTTGGTTTCCGTCAGCAAGGATTGGATCCTAGAACCTTCTCTCCTGGTGATGGGTCTGGTTTCGTAGGATTTGATAGAGGACTTGGTTTATACGATGATATTGCAAATGCTAACATATTGAATGCAGGTTTATTTTCATACTTTGGATCAGCTGACTACGATTATGACAGCAAATACGGTTTAGGTCTCGCCTATCGTAGAGATGCCTCTTACCGTTTTGCACAGAGTAATCGTTACGCTACCTTCTACTCCATTTCTGGTAGATGGAACATTGGTAAAGAAGACTTTATGGATGACTCCGTATTTGATGCATTGAAATTAAGAGCATCTTACGGTACGTCTGGTAATCAACGTATAACAGGCCCTGGGTATTTTTCAGGAAATAATCTTACACGTGACCTTTATGCAACTGCACCAACTTACGGTGGACAACAAGCGCTTACTCTATTCACCCCAGGTGGTATAGCCGGTGTTATAGCGAATCCATTCCTAGAATGGGAAACTGTAGCTCAAGCAAACGTTGGTATCGATTTTGAAATATTTGATAGTAGATTGAGAGGTTCTATCGATGGTTACATCAAGAAAACTGAATCCCTGTTCCAAAACACGCCAACGTCTGCGTTAGTAGGAACTTTTGGTTTGAGTGCGAACACGGGTAGTCTGTATAATAGAGGTTTTGATTTTGAATTATACTATGATGTGATTAGAGGTCAAGAAAATGGAGACTTTGAACTTGATGTGTTTGTAAACGGTAACTTCAACAAAACCGAATTGGAGGACATTCCTTCTGAAGCTGGATTCATTCCTGGTATTGGACAGAACGGTGGTAGATTGTTTGAGTACTATGCAGTAAGACAAGTAGGTGTAAATCCAGCGAATGGTGAGCTTCTTTTCTTAGACGCAGATGGAAATCTAACGGAGTCACCTAATGTTGAATCTGACCGTGTATTCCTAGACAAGAACATCATTCCAGAATTTCAAGGTGGATTTGGTCTTAACGCAAGTTTCAAAGGATTTTATGTTCAATCTCAATTCAACTATGTAGTAGGTGTTGATAGATTTGACGGTGACCTTGCTGGATTCCAGGATGAGGATGACATAGGTCAATTCAATTTATCTAGAGACCTTGAGCGTGCATGGACACCTGATAACAGAATTACTGACATTCCTTCATTAAATGCTACAAATCTTAACCTGGATAATACAGACAGATACTTGAGAGAAGCAGATTACCTAAGAATGAGATTCTTATCATTAGGATATAACTTCCAACCTCAGATGCTTGAAAAAGCAGGTTTGAATAGTCTAAATATCTTTGTTAATGCTGAAAACCTTGTGACTTTCACTAAGTGGAGAGGATTTGATGTAGAAGCAAGAGATAACGGATCGAGAGGTTACCCTACCCCAAAGATCATCTCACTAGGTGTTGAAATAGGAATCTAAAAATTATAAAACAAAATGAAAAACTATAAATTATTAATATTAGGTTTCCTAGGCCTTGCCGTACTTACTGCAAGTTGTGAGGATGCCATTGACATTATACAGCCAGGAGAACTACCTGCTGAGAACGCTGTATTGAATCTTGACGATTTAGAGAGTGTAACTATCGCAACTTATGCCTTGCTAGATCTCTCAGGAGAGATAGGTTGGACATCAGCCTTTACCGATGAGATTACAAGAGCACTCTCATGGGGTGGACAGTGGAATCAAGAACTGGATTTTCAACTTGATGCTGCAAGTGCAGCCTCAAGTGAATTCTGGCTCACTAACTATAGAACGATCAATCAGGTGAACAGATCCCTCGTACAGGCAGAGACCTTGAGAGAAACTGTATTAGGTGGTTCTGATGACGATGATGATTCTGACGATGATGATGATGACGATGACGTAGATTTTGATGATGACAGGTATAATGACCTAGTCGCTCAACTGAGAGTTTTAAGAGCTTACTCTTACTTCCAGTTGCTAAACTTCTACTCTACTGACTTGATGGACGACAGCGCCTTGGGTGTGCCGCTCATTGACTTTGTTCCTGAACTTGACGTACAACTATTGAGAAGTACTAACGGCGAAGTATTTGGTCTTATAGAGTCTGACCTTGATTATGCCGATGAGAATCTTCAAACTGAATTTAGTACGACCTTTATCAGTACAGATATGGTACAAGCCCTAAGAGCTCGTATCGCTAATGAAAGAGGTGACTATGAAGAAGCTGAAGATCTAGCTACTGAACTTCTTGACATCTACGGTCTTGCTGATTCAGATGACTATCCTAGCATCTTTACCGACGCAAGCAATGAAGAAATCATCTTTAAGCTGGAAAGAGCTAACGGTGGTGGCGCTCCTTATGATCAACAAGGTGCTACTGGTAGCGCTTTTGCTGGTGGATGGGTTGGAGCCAACTATGCTTTTGGTGGACCTGGTCGTGGTGGATCTCCTTACATGGAGGTGGATCGTAACCTTTTCAACCTAGTCAACAATGAAGATGATACTAGTGAGGATGTACGTCGTGGATTGATCATCGATGAGGCAACTTCTCTCATTGATGAAGATTTCCCTGATGTAGGATTTGATTACCGTGAATCTGACCAATTGATCGTTAACAAGTATAGAGGATCAGAAGGACAGCCACTCATGAATGACATCAAAGTATTCAGATCTTCTGAGATGTTGTTTATCGCTGCTGAGGCACACGTAGCTCAAGGTGAGCTTGACGATGCTGAAGAGTTGATAGAAGATCTTCTTGATGCAAGGATTGATGACTTTGACGATGACGGAGCTGACCTATTTGAGGCTGATGTAGAATTTGACGATGCAGAAGAAGCTTATCAAGTGATCCTTGAGCAAAGACGTATCGAACTGGCTTTTGAAGGACACAGATGGAAAGACATCAAAAGATTGGGACAAAGAGCAAACAGAGGTGTTGATAGAAACCCTCTAGACTGCGAATTCAATGGTGCATGTACTTTATCGCCTGACAGCTTTAAATTCACTTTGCCTCTACCAATCGCAGAATTTAATGCTAACCCAGGTATCAGAGAACAACAAAACCCTGGTTACTAATCCTAAAATAAAATTAATACAATGAAAAAATATCTAATACTTGGCGCACTAGCCATCACAAGCCTAATAGGCTGTGACAAGGATGACGAGCTAAGGGTCTTTGACGCTGAGGGCGGACAGACACTTATAGGCTTTGTCAACGAATCAGAAGATCTAAGAATCGTTGAAAACGGAACTGGAACTCTAAGAATTCCAGTAAATGTTAGCACCGTTTCTGATCAGGATAGAACTTTCAACATCTCACTCAACGATGATTCTGATGCTCTTGAAGACTCTTATGACCTGCCGGATACCTTTACCGTACCAGCTGGTGAGTACACAGGCTTTATTGAGATCAATGGAGTGGATGAGGATGTAGAGGTAGATCCTAGAGGTATCATCATTGACCTTGTTGGAAATGGTGACGATGTAGTTGTAGAAGATGATAACAGCCAGGTGGTCGTTAGAGTATTCCAAGTGTGTCCGGTACCTGAAGACTACCTTGTGGGTAGTTACTCATTTGAAAATGGTGTTACCGTGACTGGACCAACCTTTGGAGATCAAAACTTCAATGAAGGTGATGTTGAGATAACTATAGGCCCTGCTGAGACCCAGCGTACCTTCACTAGACAACTGCTTCCTGCAAATGGTGGCAACATGCAAAGTGTGGTTATCGATCTAGGTTGTGAAAGCGCTCTTAGGTTTGGTACAACACTAGCCACTGGTTTTACTAACCTAATCTACGTACCAAATCCAAATAGCACCGCTACTTACGATCTGGATGACGATGAGGAGTTCACCGTTGACTACATAGAGAACCCTAACAATGCTTTTGCTCCTACTTCTGGAGTAGCAACGTTTGAAATTGAAAAAAATGATGACTAGGTAACAACCTCAAATCATTACACAATCAAGCCCTTGATATCATCAAGGGCTTTTTTATTGATTCAAACGCAACCTTTATGACAATCACGCATCTATAAGGAAATAAACCTTTAAAAATGAAAAACTATAAATTATTAATATTAGGTTTCCTAGGCCTTGCCGTACTTACTGCAAGTTGTGAGGATGCCATTGACATTATACAGCCAGGAGAACTACCTGCTGAGAACGCTGTATTGAATCTTGACGATTTAGAGAGTGTAACTATCGCAACTTATGCCTTGCTAGATCTCTCAGGAGAGATAGGTTGGACATCAGCCTTTACCGATGAGATTACAAGAGCACTCTCATGGGGTGGACAGTGGAATCAAGAACTGGATTTTCAACTTGATGCTGCAAGTGCAGCCTCAAGTGAATTCTGGCTCACTAACTATAGAACGATCAATCAGGTGAACAGATCCCTCGTACAGGCAGAGACCTTGAGAGAAACTGTATTAGGTGGTTCTGATGACGATGATGATTCTGACGATGATGATGATGACGATGACGTAGATTTTGATGATGACAGGTATAATGACCTAGTCGCTCAACTGAGAGTTTTAAGAGCTTACTCTTACTTCCAGTTGCTAAACTTCTACTCTACTGACTTGATGGACGACAGCGCCTTGGGTGTGCCGCTCATTGACTTTGTTCCTGAACTTGACGTACAACTATTGAGAAGTACTAACGGCGAAGTATTTGGTCTTATAGAGTCTGACCTTGATTATGCCGATGAGAATCTTCAAACTGAATTTAGTACGACCTTTATCAGTACAGATATGGTACAAGCCCTAAGAGCTCGTATCGCTAATGAAAGAGGTGACTATGAAGAAGCTGAAGATCTAGCTACTGAACTTCTTGACATCTACGGTCTTGCTGATTCAGATGACTATCCTAGCATCTTTACCGACGCAAGCAATGAAGAAATCATCTTTAAGCTGGAAAGAGCTAACGGTGGTGGCGCTCCTTATGATCAACAAGGTGCTACTGGTAGCGCTTTTGCTGGTGGATGGGTTGGAGCCAACTATGCTTTTGGTGGACCTGGTCGTGGTGGATCTCCTTACATGGAGGTGGATCGTAACCTTTTCAACCTAGTCAACAATGAAGATGATACTAGTGAGGATGTACGTCGTGGATTGATCATCGATGAGGCAACTTCTCTCATTGATGAAGATTTCCCTGATGTAGGATTTGATTACCGTGAATCTGACCAATTGATCGTTAACAAGTATAGAGGATCAGAAGGACAGCCACTCATGAATGACATCAAAGTATTCAGATCTTCTGAGATGTTGTTTATCGCTGCTGAGGCACACGTAGCTCAAGGTGAGCTTGACGATGCTGAAGAGTTGATAGAAGATCTTCTTGATGCAAGGATTGATGACTTTGACGATGACGGAGCTGACCTATTTGAGGCTGATGTAGAATTTGACGATGCAGAAGAAGCTTATCAAGTGATCCTTGAGCAAAGACGTATCGAACTGGCTTTTGAAGGACACAGATGGAAAGACATCAAAAGATTGGGACAAAGAGCAAACAGAGGTGTTGATAGAAACCCTCTAGACTGCGAATTCAATGGTGCATGTACTTTATCGCCTGACAGCTTTAAATTCACTTTGCCTCTACCAATCGCAGAATTTAATGCTAACCCAGGTATCAGAGAACAACAAAACCCTGGTTACTAATCCTAAAATAAAATTAATACAATGAAAAAATATCTAATACTTGGCGCACTAGCCATCACAAGCCTAATAGGCTGTGACAAGGATGACGAGCTAAGGGTCTTTGACGCTGAGGGCGGACAGACACTTATAGGCTTTGTCAACGAATCAGAAGATCTAAGAATCGTTGAAAACGGAACTGGAACTCTAAGAATTCCAGTAAATGTTAGCACCGTTTCTGATCAGGATAGAACTTTCAACATCTCACTCAACGACGATTCTGATGCTCTTGAAGACTCGTATGACCTGCCGGATACCTTTACCGTACCAGCTGGTGAGTACACAGGCTTTATTGAGATCAATGGAGTGGATGAGGATGTAGAGGTAGATCCTAGAGGTATCATCATTGACCTTGTTGGAAATGGTGACGATGTAATTGTAGAAGACGATAACAGCCAGGTGGTCGTTAGAGTATTCCAAGTGTGTCCGGTACCTGAAGATTACCTTGTAGGTAGCTACTCATTTGAAAATGGGATCACCGTGACTGGACCAACCTTTGGAGATCAAAACTTCGATGAAGGTGATGTTGAGATAACTATAGGCCCTGCTGAGACCCAGCGTACCTTCACTAGACAACTGCTTCCTGCAAATGGTGGTAACGTGCAAAGTGTGGTTATCGATCTAGGTTGTGAGAGCGCTCTTAGGTTTGGTACAACACTAGCCACTGGTTTTACTAACCTAATCTACGTACCAAATCCGAATAGCACAGCTACTTATGATCTGGATGACGATGAGGAGTTCACCGTGGACTACATCGAGAACCCAAACAATGCTTTTGCTCCTACTTCTGGTGTGGCAACGTTTGAAATTGAAAAAAATGATGACTAGGTAACAACCTCAAATCATTACACAATCAAGCCCTTGATATCATCAAGGGCTTTTTTATTGATTCAAACGCAACCTTAGTATCACGATAGATACTATTCATATCTTTGCATCATGAGCAAGGAACAACAAATTCACGGACTAAGACCGATTATAGAAGCTATTGAAAATGGCGAAGAAATTTCCAAAATATACTTCCTGAAAGAAGGAAACGGTGTGCTTTTCAATGAACTCAAGCATAAAGCAAAACAAGCAAACATAGCTACTTCTTATGTTCCTGAAGAAAAGCTCTACAAACTCACAAAAGAAAACCATCAAGGCGCAGTAGCTAAATTATCACCAGTAAAGTTTGCTGACCTAGAAATCATTCTAGAAACAACTGATATGACAGCTAATCCAATATTCTTGTTACTCGATGGAATAACAGATGTTGGCAACTACGGTGCTATCATTAGAACGGCAGAATGCACCGGTGTGACAGCGATTGTGGTATCAGAAAAAGGCTCTGCTCCCATCAACGCTACGACTGTTAAGACAAGCGCTGGCGCTGTATTTAATATACCTATCTGTAAAGTAAATCACCTCAAGGATGCGATCTACCTAATGCAAGCATATGATATAGCTCTAGTTGGTGCTAATGAAAAAGCCAGTGAAAGCGTTTTTGAATCTGAACTAAATAAACCTATAGGTATTATCATGGGTAGCGAGGATCGAGGTATCAATCCATCGACCCTAAAAATTTTGGATCAGCAAATAAAACTTCCCTTAAAGGGTACCATAGGGTCACTTAATGTATCGGTTGCTTGTGGAGCGATTTTATTTGAAGCAATACGACAAAGAATGTTTTGATTACTATTCTTCTTCATCTATTAGGAATGGAGCAAAATCTCCATTCTCATCAAATTGCTGTAAAAACCAATCTTCTTGTTCTGTTCCACGTATAGTTTTTGGGATTTTAGCTTTCACTTCCAAATCGGTTGTATTTATAACCATGGCTAGTATTATGCCTGCAATCGCTCCGGCCAGATGGCCTTCCCAAGAAATAGCATTATCTATAGGGAACACATACCACACCAGCGACCCATAAAAGAAAACGACTGCAAAACTCAAAGCGACTAATTCCTTTGATTTTTTGATCACTCCTTTACTGATAAGAAAACTTGCTAAAAAATAGATCAGTCCACTCGCTCCTATATGATAAGACTCTCTACCTATAAGCCATGTCATAAATCCTGAGAGTAAAACTGCCAACATAAAAATTCTACCAGCCTCGTACCTGAAGAAATAGAACAACGCTATTCCCAAAAGTAAAATAGGTGGCGTGTTACTCCATAAGTGGTTCAAATCAGCATGTAAAAAAGGGCTGCATACGATTCCTATGAGCCCAGAAAACGCTCTAGGCATGATGCCATACTCATTGAGGTTTAAGCGGGTATGAGTATTTAGCCAGAAGCTAATCCACATCGACAATACCAATAAAACGGGTACACCATATGTGTAAATATCAAATTTATAACTTCGGGACATGAAGGTTCATTTTCAATTACCAAGCCTAGTTAGTCAATAGCAACAAATTGTCATGAAAGCGTTTTTGAGCCAAAGCACATGAAATACTATGTAAATTTGTTACATGGAAAACACGACTCCACTTGCTGAACGTATAAGGCCTCATACACTAGATCAATATTTGAGTCAAAGCCATCTTGTAGGTGAGAAAGGCTCGCTGCGCAACCATATTGTCAATGGTACCGTACCATCTCTCATACTTTGGGGTCCACCAGGTACGGGCAAGACCACGCTAGCTAATATTATTGCTCAAGAAAGTGGAAGACCCTTTTACACTCTTAGTGCTATCAATAGCGGCGTTAAAGATATACGCGAGGTGATTGAAAAGGCAAAAACCTCAGGTGGTATGTTTACTGCCAAAAACCCTATTCTTTTCATTGATGAGATTCACCGATTTAGCAAGAGTCAACAAGACTCGCTGTTAGGCGCTGTTGAAAAAGGATGGGTGACCTTGATAGGAGCTACCACAGAGAATCCCAGTTTTGAAGTTATTCCTGCCCTACTCTCTCGATGCCAAGTTTACGTACTTGACGCATTCTCAAAAGATGATCTTATCAATCTACTCAAGAGAGCAATGACAACAGACAAAATGCTTCATAGCAAAAGCATTGACCTAAAGGAAACTAATGCGCTACTGCGCATAAGCGGTGGTGATGCCAGAAAGCTTCTTAATGTGTTTGAATTAGTTGTCAACTCACAGATCGATAATCATATAACGATCACTAATGAATTAGTCCTCGCTCAAGTGCAAAGCAATACTGCGAGATACGATAAGACTGGTGAACAGCATTACGATATCATAAGTGCGTTTATCAAGTCACTAAGAGGTAGTGATCCCAATGCTGCAGTTTATTGGCTCGCTAGAATGATAGAAGGTGGCGAGGATTTGAAATTTATTGCTCGTCGCATGATCATACTAGCTAGCGAGGATATAGGTAATGCAAATCCTACTGCATTGATTATGGCAAATAACTGTTTCCAGGCAGTTTCAACGATAGGTTATCCTGAATCTCGTATCATTTTAAGTCAATGCGCTATTTATCTGGCGACATCTATTAAAAGTAATGCGAGTTATAAAGCGATAGGAGCAGCTCAACAATTGGTGAAAACTACCGGTGACCTATCGGTGCCTTTAGGGCTGCGCAACGCGCCTACTAAGCTTATGAAAGAATTGGGCTATGGTGATGAATATAAATATGCACATGATTATCCGGGTAATTTTGCGGTATATGATTTCCTACCTGAAGAAATAAGTAAAACCACTATCTACAAACCAGGTAATAATCCGCGTGAAAATTCACAGAAAGACTTTTTAAAAAAACGATGGAAAGATCACTACGATTACGATAACAACTCTTGAATTTGAGATAATCGTTCTACGCGATAACCATTGTAATTAGCATCAATTTTATCTGGATCAAACCATACAGCTTGCATACCAGCCGCAAGGGCTCCTTCAACATCAGCTTCCAAACTATCGCCTACCATTAGGCTATTGAATGGCGTTGCACCAGTATCTTTCATTGCTTGCTCAAATATTTTGAGGTCTGGCTTCTTCACACCTGCAGTTTCTGCTGTCAGCATGTAGGCAAAATATTTTTTGAGTCCCGCATTAGTAATTTTATATTCCTGTACCTCATCAAAACCATTAGTAATTAAATGAATTTGATAACGATCTTTCAAACCATCTAATAACTCAAGACATCCTTCAAAAAGATGATTATGTTCAGGTAGTTTGAGAATATATTGATCTGCAATGTGGTCAATCTGAACCTTGTCGACTTCAATTCCATAAGAATCAAAAGCTGTTTTCAATCGCTGAAATCTCAATTCTTCCTTTGATATCTCATTATGGCGATACATTTTCCAGAACTTAAGATTGAGAGGTATATAGATCTGGACAAACTTTTCAATATCTATATCAAGATTTTCCTCCTTAAAAATCCCTGCATAGGTCAATTTACTGTTCCTGTCAAAATCCCATAATGTATGATCCAGGTCAAAAAATATATGTTCTATGTTCTTAAAGTCACTCATCAATGAGGTATTTCAATATTTTCATAGCGTGACTATTGATCTCGCTATCAAAATGTTCTAAGTAAAATTGTACTGTCAAGTTGCCACCAGAATGTTTGAGACTATTTTTTACGGAACGTACACTAGCCATCTGCCCATCAAGTGTTTGCATCATGATCGCATTATAATGCAAGGCATACGGCTTTATTACTAGCGGTGTTTGCACTTCATAGTCAAGGTCATAAAAGTAAAACGGCTGGCTGGTGCTTGCACGATAACCAGGCATATTGACATAACCCATGCTGTAATCCTCTACTGATTTTGTATCGACCAGCAGCTTATAATGACCAGGCATACTAATTTTTGACATAGCCGCCATAGTAGCGCCTAGCGGTCTTTTGAGCAATTCCTCAAATCTTTTTTCTTCTTGCAACACCTGTCGTTGATCAGCATTACTAGAAAACCTCAACCCTAGATTTGTATAATCACCCACATGCTTTATTTGTTCAATGTAGGTCTTGCTTTTATAGGTAGTGCCGGTATCGGTGCCGGTAAAGTTTCCTAGATGATAAAAGAAGATAACCTGTTCTCGCAAGGATCTGCCAGAGATAGTTGCACGCAAAACGTCTAGAATACTCTGGATGTTATCATATGGATCTATGGCTAGATTAAGTAAGACGCGCAGTTGATTGACTGCTCTACTCAAATTCAATTGTCTCACAGACTTAGAAAAGGACCTCAAGTTTACCAAGATGCCACGATGACGGTATTTGTAGAAACTGCCTATTTCAAAGGTTATTTTTTTGTGGGTATTCCGCTTTCGCGAAAGCGTAATCTCTCCAACACTTAACTCACTCGATAACTTGTTCATCCACAAGTCAACCAGCGGCAATGCAAGAAAGTTGTTCTTATATGCCACACTTTCCTGTGGACTGTAACGGCCATACTCATCTTTAACCTGCGGCAAGTACTCTTCATAGCGCGTAATCAAATAAAATGCGGCGCTAAAAATATCAAATGGCAGGCTACTCGTTTCTGGCGCCGCAAAAAATGCAGGTAAATCATCCCAAAATGTCATCTCAATCGCGTGATCGTCGATGCCGTGCTCATCTAGCAATCCCATGGACCAGATGAACATCTCGTCGCCCAGCGGCTTATTACCGTATGAAAATTTGATACCGTCATGACTAACGAATGCACTAAGATCTGATGTGACGTCGTAGTCGGTCTGCATCATCCTTTTAAAGATGTGCTTGAAGATATATTGCTTTCTAGCAGTTAGATCTGGACAGTAGATTAAAATCATGGCATGATCCCATTATCTGCAAAACTGTAGAAATCTCTTGCGGTGACTATAACATGATCCAGCACTTTGATATCCAGCATTTTTCCAGCTTCCTGAATTTTTTGGGTGATATGCTTATCAGGTGCACTGGGCTTAAGGCTGCCGCTAGGATGGTTGTGTGCTAGTATTAATGCGACGGCTCCCATTTCAATTGCTTTGCGGTAAATCAATCGTGTATCGACATGTGTTGCCGTAATACCACCTTTACTCAATTGATGGGTATCCAGAACCTTGTGTGAGTTATCAAGTAATAAAATCCAAAACTCCTCATGTTTGAGCTCACCTAATGACGGTTGCAAAAGTTTGAATGCGTCATCGCTACAACTTATTCTTGTAATCTTCTCTGGCAATTCCATCGCGCGCCTACGACCCAATTCCATTGCGGCTGCTATGGTAATGGCTTTAGCCTCACCTATTCCCTTATGCTTTTGCAGTTCTTTAAGGCTTTTGAGTCCCAATTGCTGCAAGGAATTGTCTGCATTATTGAGTATTTGTCGGCTTAAATCCACAGCGCTTATAGACACCGTACCAGATCCTAATAAAATGGCCAACAACTCTACCTCGCTTAATGCGCTGGCGCCTTTTTTCAAAAGCTTTTCTCGTGGTCGATCCTCTTGTGACCAGTCCTTGATAGATATGTAGCTAGGTAGATCAGGCATTCTCTCTATCTGATAAATGTAGGTTCCAGCTCATCTTCTGTATGAGACTCACTGTATCTATAACCATTAACATCAAAGTCATGGATACCTGCTAGGGATGAAACATCATTTTCAACTAGAAATCTAGCCATGCTACCTCTTGCCTTTTTAGCATAAAAAGAAATAATCTTGAGCTTATCGTTTTTATAGTCTTTGAATACCGGCGATATCAACTTTCCCTTTTGGCTATCAAGATTTATCGCTTTGAAGTATTCATTGCTGGCAAGATTGACAAGTAATTCATCATCTTTCATCTCGCTATTTAGCTGCGCAGTAATGCGATCATTCCAGAATTCATATAAATTCTTGTCATGACCTAACGACAGGTCTGTTCCCATTTCTAACCTGTAAGGTTGTATTAAATCCAATGGTCTGAGCACGCCATACATACCTGATAAAATTCTAATACTATCCTGAGCTTTATCTAGGTGATCAGTGTCAAGTGAATAGGCGTCAAATCCGCTGTACACATCACCAGCGAAGGCATAGATCGCTGGTCTTGAATTGTCCTTATCAAAATGTTCCTGGAAATCTTGATATCTTGAGTGGTTGAGATCAGCAAGTTTTGCAGAGATGCTCATAAGATCCTGTAAGTCTGCCTTAGTTTGACGTTCCAGTTTTCTATTAATGGTGATTGCCTCTTCTTTAAATAAAGGTTGAGTACCTCGAGAAGTTGGCAGTTTGCTTTTATAATCCAGCGTCTTTGCTGGCGACAACAAGATTTTCATTTTCTTTAATTTAATTCAATGCTATTGGTCGCATAGGCTTTCCATTTATCAATACAAGCTTGCATATCCTGTGGTATTTCTGATTCAAAATCCATCCATTTGCGAGTTGTAGGATGCTCAAAACCTAAAGTGCGTGCGTGTAGTGCTTGTCTAGGCAATACTTTGAAACAGTTATCTACAAACTGCTTGTATTTTGTAAAACTGGTTCCCTTTAAAATTTTATCACCACCGTAACGCTCATCATTAAATAATGTATGACCTATGTGTTTCATATGTACTCTTATTTGATGAGTACGACCAGTCTCAAGCTTACATTTGATTAGAGTGACATATCCTAAATCTTCCATCACCTCATAATGGGTTACCGCAGGTTTACCTTTATCACTATCATCGCCGCTCCATACGGTATTTTGTAATCGGTTTTTTGGGTGCCTACCTATGTTGCCTTCTACCGTGCCGATGGGCTCATCAAATGATCCCCAAACTATCGCTACGTATTCTCGTTTACTCGTTTTGGCGGCAAATTGAGCCGATAAATAACTCATCGCCTGTTCTGTTTTGGCAACTACCAGCAAACCGCTGGTATCTTTATCTATTCGGTGTACCAATCCTGGACGATTACTGCTATTGTTAGGTAAGTTCTCAAAGTGATAAATAAGTGCATTGATTAGCGTGCCTTCATAATTTCCATGACCTGGATGTACTACCATACCAGCTGGTTTGTTCAAGACGATCAAATCATCATCCTCATACATGATATCCAAGTCAATATTCTGTGCGACCAGAAGGTTCTCATGTGGTGGATGATCTAGCAATACTCTTATATCATCACCTGGCTTTACCTTATAATTTGACTTGACTATCTGCTCGTTTACTCTTACACTGCCATCCTTAATGGCTGCCTGAATTTTATTGCGCGTAGAATTCTCGATAAAGTTCATCAGGAATTTATCGATACGCAGCGGTACCTGACCATCACTTGCTACAAAATGATGATGTTCATGAAGATCTATATTTGAATTATCATCTGCCATTGAACTAGTTGTCAATATCTTGTGTAGTATCGTCGCCTGTTGATGCTGGTTCATAGGTAGCGCCAGGACGATTTCCATCTCCTAAGACAAGATCAATAGAAGAGGCCTTGCGCAACTGCTCACCTGGTTTCAACTCTTCACCATTATAGCGCATTTCTAGAACCATGTCTCGAGCTATATTAGATTTATAGGTAATATCTCCTATTTCAAAACCTAATGCTTCCAGCGTTGGCACGGCCTGACGCTTTGTTTTAAAAATCACATTAGGTACAGGTATCTTACCATATCCTGATGGATTAAGTTTTATGTAAATCTTACGATTTTCTTTGACCGCTCTTCCTGCTTCAGGATTTTGTTCAATCACAGATCGCGGTGGATAATCAGGGTTAAAATTTGCGCTGTCAATAATTTGCCTGCGCAGATCAAGTTCTTCTAGTGATGCATCCACTTGAGACAAGGTCATACGCTCAAGATTAGGAACGGTAATTTTTTGATCATGGTTGGTATACCAGTCTAACCAGAATAAATACCCGAAACATAACGCAACGATTAAAACTATTGCTAGAAGGACTTGCACCCAGAAGGTTTTGGTAAAAATGAACTGTATAAAATTCATAGTATATTGGTGATTGTATGGTTGGCGTTAAAGGGCTTGTTACACCTTGTAAAGATAAGGATGTAGATCATTCCTTAAACGGTGGCTTTTGTAACTTTGTTATATGAACACAACAATCCTTGAGCTATGAAAAATGTAGCAGTTATTATGGGCGGCTACTCCAGTGAAAAGGAGATCTCAATAAAAAGTGGGCAGATTATCCTTGACCACCTTGATAGCCATAAGTACCACGGTTATGGAATTAATGTAACAGAAGATCGCTGGTATCACAAGACAGCTAGCGGGCAAGAGATTAATGTAAACAAGAACGATTTTAGCCTCACAGTCGATGATGAGAAAATAATATTTAACTGTGTTTATAACACAATCCACGGTACACCAGGAGAAGACGGTAAATTCCAGGCGTACTTAGAAATGATCCAGATACCACAAACATCTGCTGCTTCCTATCAGTCTGCAATCACATTTAATAAGCGTGATTGTCTTGCAGTTCTCAAACCATGGGATATTTTGACTGGTAAGCATGTTTATGTAAATCAGGAAGACTACATTGATATTGACAAGATCATTACTCAGGTAGGATTACCTTGTTTTGTAAAAGCCAATCGAAGCGGTAGCAGCTTTGGTGTGTCAAAAGTGTATCATCGTGACGGCTTTGAAAAGGCACTAGAAACAGCATTTGCCGTTGATAACGAAATTATTATCGAGTCGTTTTTAGATGGTATGGAAATATCAGTAGGCGTTTACAAGCTAAATGATGAAATCATTGCGTTACCACCGACTGAGATCGTAAGCGAAAACGACTTCTTTGACTACGAGGCCAAATACGAAGGAAAGTCTCAGGAAATAACACCAGCGAGATTGGATAGATCTACGACCAGCATCGTGCAGATCCTAAGCAAGCGTATTTATAAAATCTTAAAGTTGAAAGGTATAGCCCGTGCAGACTTTATCTTTCACAATGGCGAGCCACATTTCATTGAAATAAACACCAATCCTGGTATGAGTGCAGAAAGTATTGTACCACAACAAATTAAAGCAGCCGGAAACACACTTAAGGAATTCTTATCTCAAATTATTGAGGATACCATAAAACAACATGCTAAATGAAAAAGGCAGTCTTTCCAGGAAGTTTTGATCCTTTAACCTTAGGTCATCAGGATATCATTGATCGAGGTCTCAGGGTATTTGATCATATAATTATCGCGGTGGGCATCAACGCAGATAAGAAATATATGTTTGACCTGGATCAACGCGTTTCATTCATAGAGGAGTTATATAAAAACAAGAAAAACATCAGCGTCAAAACGTATGATGGCTTGACCGTCGATTTTTGCAAGAAAGAAAATGCACAGTTCATTTTGAGAGGCTTGCGCAATCCCAATGACTTTGAATTTGAAAAAGCAATTGCACAGGCTAATGCGCAACTTAGCGATATTGAAACGACCTTTTTATTAACTAATCCGTCAACCAGCTTTATTTCATCCTCAATTGTGAGAGATGTCATACGTAATCATGGAGATTATAAAAAATTTGTACCACATACTGTAGTATTATGAGAAAATCGATTGCATTACTTTCAATATCAATAATGCTACTTTCCTGTAGGGATGATCAAGCAGTAACAGCAACAAGCGATACAGTTGATAAAGAATATCTGACTCCGTTTGAAAATGGTAATGGTAATCAAACCACTACCTATGAAGAATGCATCGCCTTTTATGAGAATCTAGCGGCAGATTTTTCTAGCGTAAGTATAGAAGAGGTAGGAATGACCGATTCTGGCAAACCATTACACGTCATTCACTTTTCTAAGTCCAGTATTGACTGGAAAGATCCTAATGAGGATCGCATTAAGATTCTAATAAATAACGGTATTCACCCTGGCGAGAGCGATGGCATTGATGCTACAATGATGCTCATGCGAGACCTAGCCACTGGCGTTATTGAGGTGAGTGACAAACTTATCTTCAGTGCGATTGCCATCTATAATGTAGGTGGTTCGCTTAACCGCAACTCTACATCGCGTACCAATCAAAATGGTCCAGAAGCTTACGGCTTTAGAGGTAACTCACGCAACTATGACCTGAATCGTGATTTTATAAAAATGGATACTCGCAATGCTCGCAGCTTTGCACAAGTCTATCATCAAATTAAGCCAGATCTATTCATTGATAATCACGTAAGCAATGGTGCTGATTATCAATACACCTTGACACATTTATTTACTCAACACAATAGAATGGGTGGCGCAACCGGCACTTACATTCATGATGTATTGCAACCAGCGCTTGAAAAAAATCTAAGTGATAGAGATCTTGATATCACGCCATACGTCAACGTGTATGGTCAATCGCCGGATAAGGGTTTTAGTCAGTTTCCTGACGAGCCGCGCTATTCCACTGGTTACACCGCTTTATGGAATACACTGGGCATGATGGTAGAAACCCACATGCTTAAACCATACAATGATCGCGTGCAGGGAGCACGTGCCATCATGGAAGAGATCATTAATATAGGTCAGGCACAACTAGAGCAAATTAAAGAAGTGCGCAAACAGTCATTTGACTACCAGCAGTCCAGAGAATATTTCCCACTCACCTATGAGATTGACAAGCAGCGTGCTGATACCCTAGATTTCAAAGGTTATGAGGCACGTCAAGACCCAAATGAACTCACAGGCAATAAACTCATGACTTATAATCGAGAGAAGCCTTTTAATAAAAAAACACCTTTTTACACTTATTTCAATGTCAAGGATAGTGTGGCAATTCCTGATTTTTATGTGATTCCTCAAGGACAATGGGAAATTCTTGATATGCTCAGGCTCAACAATGTAATCATGGAACCACTTTCAAAGGACAGCACGATGACTGTAACTGCATACAAAATTGAAGAGTACGATACAGCACGCAATGCTTATGAAGGACACTATCCTCATAGCAATGTAAAAGTTGCAGGTGAGGTCGTAGAATTACGCTTTCGCGAAAGCGATATCCTCATACCAACCAATCAACCAGGTATCAAATATGTCATGGAAACTCTAGAACCAGCTGCACCCGATTCCTTTTTTAAATGGAATTTCTTTGATACTATCCTGCAACAAAAAGAAGGTTTCTCGCCCTATGTTTTTGAGAAAAGTGCTAGAGAATTGCTAGCAGACGCACCAGAATTGAGACGGGAATTTGATTCTCTCAAGCGTACCAATAAAGCATTTAAAAACAGTAACTACGCACAATTAGACTGGCTGCATAAAAGATCGCCGAATTATGAAACCGCGCATTTGAGGTATCCTATCTATAAATATCGAGCTGCTAACTAGAAATCATTGATAGTGGAAACAGCTCACGTATATTGGCGTAAGATTCTGTGAGAGCATTGGTCACCTCTTCATCGGTGAGCCAGCTGGCTATCTCTATTCCTTCCTTAGCTTGTGGTTTCAGTTTACCTTTGTAATCTGTTCGCATCTCGTACCAGTGAGTCAACTTTAGTGACATTTTTCCATTGCGCGAGAAAATATGATAAGTTTTATCTAGGTATTTTGATATTTCGAGGTTTTTTACGCCTGTCTCCTCTTCTACCTCACGCAATGCCGTTTGTTCTATGCTCTCGTTTTTTTCCGCTTTCCCTTTGGGTAGATCCCATTTGTTGTTGCGATAAATGAATAGATACTTTTCATCACTGTTAAGCACCATACCGCCGCCAGCAAGTACCAGTGGTAATTTTTTATGCAGACGCTTTAATAGTTTCTCTTCATTTTTGGAATAAAGCAAGACCTTTCCCAACTTTCCTTTTTCAATCCTTTTTACCACTTTGCGCAAGTTTACGCGCTTAAGGTTGAAGTGCTCATATTCTGGAAAGGAGTTCTTGTCAGAGGTCACGATTATAGCGACTTCTTTGACAAAAACTTTATACATTTGCGGCATGGTCAGAAATAAGAATACTGCGGCAAAGACCGCAGAATTGTTACTGCAAATTAAAGCAATAAAATTGCAACCACAAGACCCGTTCACTTGGGCTAGTGGCTGGCAATCGCCAATTTATTGTGACAATAGAATAACCTTATCGTATCCTAGCATACGCAATTTTTTAAGAGAACAACTGGCTAATCAAATAGAAGAACTATACGGCAAGCCAGATGTAATCGCAGGAGTTGCTACTGGTGCGATAGGTATAGGCATGCTCGTGGCAGACTACATGAACCTGCCATTTGTATATGTGCGCCCAGAAGCCAAAAAGCACGGTCGCAAAAATCAAGTAGAAGGTCACCTGCAAGCTGGTCAAAAGGTTGTGGTTGTAGAAGATCTCATCAGTACGGGAATGAGCAGTCTCAATGCGGTGACAGCACTCAAGGAGGCTGGTGCACAAATCAAGGGAATGGTTGCTTTATTTTCTTATGGGTTTGATTTTGCAACGGACAATTTCAAACAGGCTGAAGTTGAACTTACCACCTTGAGTGATTATAAACACTTGATACAAACTGCGCAAGAGGCAGGACATTTTAACGACAACGATTTACAACTGCTATCCAGCTGGAGAGATGATCCAGCAAACTGGAGCAATTCAAAATAAAATTATGAACCTAGAGAGTCGCGTTGTTAAAACGCAAAAATCACCTGAAGAACTATACAATTTTCTAACACAGGTAGAGAATTTCAAGAAATTACTGCCAGAAGATGCAAAGTTTGAATTGCTGGGTGAGGATAAATTCCTTTTTGGATTGAAAGGCATGCCTGAAATAAAGCTCACTCTCAAGGACTCTACACCACATTCTCAAGTAGTATTAGGTTCATTGGGCGACAAATTATCGTTCACTCTCACTTGTAATATTAGTCAAGAAGGTGATGGATCACAGGCACAATTACTGTTTAATGGCGATTTCAATGCTATGATGGCGATGATGATAAAGGGCCCAATCAATAAGTTTCTAGAACAACTGGCTAAAGGTATCGAGCAGCTCTAGTAAATCATTTTTATCTGCTTTGTCTCATAGGCAGTTACTTGTCCATCAACCTCTAGCAACATGCGACCTTGATCGTCAACACCACGCAGGATACCATGGATTTGCCGACCCTCTATTTTATATTGAGCTAGTTGATCTTTTTTGTAAAGTAGTGACTCATACATTGCTACAACCGCATGGTGATGAACTAATTGATGATGTAGATACGCCACAAAGCTAAAAAGTAATTCTTCCAGGTGGTACTCTTTTCCAGTGATGGACTGTAGTGATATCGCCCTGGGTAATGCCTCAAAGTCTAGCTGATTCACGTTGAGACCTATGCCGTGTATCGCATGTACCGTTCCATCGGCTGCATGAACGTTTTCTACTAGAATTCCTGCCAATTTATGATGGACTGACACTATGTCGTTAGGCCATTTAACGTGTGTCTGTATTTGGTGTTCCTGGCGCAGCCATCGTGCCAAACAAACCGATATAAATTTCACTTGCTCAAAACCCTGTTTGTCGACAGGCACATCGCGCAATAAAGTACTGAATGTTAAGTTTTTACCAGCCTGTGATTGCCACACAGCACCCATCTGGCCGCGACCGGCACGTTGATGGTGAGCGTATAATGTGGTGAGGTTGGGAATTACGCTTTCGCGAAAGCGTAACTTCAATTCATCATTTGTGGAGTCAGTGGCATGTATTTTGACAAAAGATGGTAACACAAATAGGCAAGTTTAAACGGCTTAACGTAAGTCGCGTTCAAAAAAAGAATAAATTTGTGGATACAAAAAATTTTTAATGGTTAAAGAAAATGTTTCTACCGATGCACTCATTACGCAGATCATTGCTGGTATTGAAGATGTCAAGGGAAATGAAATTACCATCCTCGACCTAAGAGATATTGATAACACGGTTACTAGTTACTTCATTATTTGTAGCGGTACCTCAAACACTCAGGTCAACGCGATTGTCAACTCTGTACAACGCAAGGTAAGCAAGGAATTACAGGAAAACGCCTGGCACGTTGAAGGTGCACAGCAGGCAGAATGGGTCCTTATGGATTATGTGGATGTGGTCGTTCACGTTTTTCAAAAACAGACCCGAGAATATTATGACCTAGAAGGATTATGGGGCGACGCCAAGGTATCGACTATTGAATCCACTTATTAATACAGCACAACAGCATGTCTCAAGATAAAAAAAACACCACCAAAAAGGCTCCTAAAAAATCTGGATCACCTATGAACCAGAAGCCAAAATTTAGCATCTGGTGGATTGCGGTACCAATTTTATTGGTCTTTCTAGGCTACAATTTTGTAACCAGTCAACTTACCGCACCCAAAACGACAACGCCTAATGAATTCTTTGAGTATCTAGAAGATGGTGAAGTAAGCAAGGTAGTGGTAGTCAAGAATCGCAGTATTGCGAGAGTATTCTTGACCGAAGAAGCCATAAAACTTCAAAAGCATAGCAAGTCACAAAAAGATGGTGTGCTAGGTAATTCAGAAGTACCACAGTATAGTGTTGAATACGGTGACCTGGAACTATTTGAAAAGCGTATTAATGAGATCATTCAAGAACGTAATCTAGAAACCACGCTCAAATTTGATGCAGAAGATGATGGGTTATGGAATCTACTATTAAGCATTCTACCATTTGTTCTCATTATCGGAATATGGATATTCCTCATGCGCAGAATGTCTGGCGGCGGCGCTGGCGGCGCAGGTGGACAAATTTTTAATATTGGTAAGTCTAAGGCTAAGCTTTTTGACCAGAAAACAGATATTAAGACGACATTTAAGGATGTTGCAGGTCTAGAAGGAGCTAAGGAAGAAGTTCAAGAGATCGTGGACTTCCTAAAAAATCCAGAAAAATATACAAGTCTAGGTGGTAAAATACCGAAAGGTGCATTACTTATTGGGTCGCCTGGAACTGGTAAAACTTTATTGGCTAAAGCGGTTGCCGGTGAGGCAAAGGTTCCTTTCTTTTCTTTGAGTGGTTCTGACTTTGTAGAGATGTTTGTGGGTGTAGGTGCGAGCCGTGTAAGAGATTTGTTTAAACAGGCAAAAGAGAAAAGCCCAGCGATCATCTTTATTGATGAGATCGATGCTATAGGGCGAGCGCGTGGAAAAAGTAATTTCTCCGGTTCTAACGACGAGCGTGAGAATACCTTGAATCAATTATTGACTGAGATGGATGGTTTTGGGACTAATACCAATGTAATCGTATTAGCCGCTACCAACCGTGCTGATATTCTTGACAAGGCACTGATGCGTGCTGGTCGATTTGATCGACAGATCTATGTCGATCTTCCAGATGTAAGAGAACGTGAAGAAATTTTTGAAGTACACTTACGCCCAATCAAGAAAGTAGATGACGGACTTAATACCGAATTTCTAGCAAAGCAAACTCCAGGTTTCTCTGGTGCTGATATTGCAAATGTTTGTAATGAGGCAGCACTGATAGCCGCCAGAAAAGGTAAAAAAGCAGTAGATCGCCAGGATTTTCTTGATGCAGTAGATCGCATTGTTGGCGGACTAGAAAAGAAGAATAAACTTATCACACCATCAGAGAAGAAAACTATTGCTTATCACGAGGCTGGTCACGCCACGGTAAGCTGGATGACAGAACATGCAGCGCCCTTAATTAAAGTTACAATTGTGCCACGTGGACAATCTTTAGGTGCAGCATGGTACTTACCAGAAGAACGTCAAATAGTACGTCCAGAGCAAATGCTCGATGAGATGTGTGCTACCATGGGCGGTCGTGCAGCAGAGAAAGTGATTTTTGATAACATATCGACAGGAGCTTTGAGTGATCTTGAAAAAGTCACAAAACAAGCTAAAGCAATGGTAACGATCTATGGTCTTAACGAGAAAGTAGGTAACATCACCTACTATGATTCTAGTGGACAGCAGGAATACAGCATGACCAAGCCTTACAGTGAGTCAACTGCAGAGATTATTGATCAAGAAATTTCAAAAATCATTGAGGAGCAATATCAACGAGCGATCAAGATCCTATCTGATAACAAGGATAAGTTGACTGAGTTAGCTGAGTTGCTTCTTGATAAAGAAGTAATTTTTAAAGATGACCTTGAAAAGATTTTTGGCAAACGTGCCTTTGTTAAAGAAGAGCCTATCGCACTTAAATCATCAAGTAGATCTATGTTGAATGGTTCGACTACTAGCAAAGAGGAAGAAGAATAAAGCTTGTTTGTCATCATGTAAATAAGTACCTATATTTACATTGACCCCTTAAATGATTGCCTTAGGCGATGAGCATATTCAAGAAACTGTTTAATAAATCTACTGATTCTGAATCTCAAAGCGGAAAGGCTAAAGGTCGTTCCAAATACATGCCTGAGGAAAAGTTGCCGCTAGACGAGCAGTTTATCCACAACTTTACCCAGCAAGGTGGTAGATTCTTATATGCGGTTGATGAGAATCAATTGCAGGATCATTTTGAGGATATCCTAGTAGAACATGACTTCTTTGAGACTGACGTTTTTTGTTATGACGATCAATTGAAAGATCGGTTCAATCAATTTAATTTGACTTTCAACAACAACAACGTTAATAGTAGTTTCTTTTTATCGACCTGTGAATATGTCATTGCTGATAACGGTGCTATTCTATTTTCTTCCAATCAAATTAAGGAGAGTAAACCTGCACAGCTGCCTGAAACCTTTGTGGTAATTGCTAGCACAAGTCAAATAGTTGAATCTATTGGCGAAGGATTGCGTGGCATTAAAATTAAAAGCAAAGAAACTATACCAACGAATATTACTACCCTTAAAAACTTTCAAGATAAGTCCCTTAAAAAAGCCAAAGAAAAAGAGCTTATGAACTACGGTGTTCCTAATAAGCGACTTTATTTACTATTACTTGAGGATTTATAGGCATGAGAGAATTATTAGTAAGATCCATATCTGGGATATTATATGTCTCTCTTGTTGTGCTAAGCGCACTGTACTCTAGAGAGGTTTTTATTTTTCTATTTTGCCTTTTTGCCTTTATCTGTTTACTGGAGCTTATGCCTATGATAAGATTAAAGCAATGGCTTATACTACCATTACTACCTATTGCTTACTATTTTATAGTATGGCAAGGCGTACCTACCTATGGTATTTATGCATTGCTGGCAGCTACTCTTTTGGTAAATATTTATTTGATTCGTGATCTTATTCTTGTAGATCGTATTGCGTTGTTCAATACTAAAAAGCATGTGATAGCACTCTTGTACCTTATAGGATCAAGTTTGTTCCTGGCATTAATTCCTGATATTGTAGAGACACCTGATGGCATATCATCTTTCAAACCGCAATTACTCATAGGAATTTTTGCCATCATCTGGACCAATGACAGTTTTGCTTATGTATCTGGTAGATTATTTGGTAAACACAAACTCATGAAGCGCATCAGTCCTAAAAAGACTATAGAAGGTTTTGTAGGCGGCCTTGTAATGGCTATCGTCATGGGAATAGCGTTACACTTCTATCTAGATTCTATTAATTTGAATGACTACAGTTTGACGGAATGGGCGATCATAGCTTTTGTAGTGGCATTCTTTGGAACTATAGGAGATCTAATCCAGTCAAAGATTAAGCGTCAGGCAGCTGTAAAAGATAGCGGTAGCATCATGCCAGGTCATGGTGGCATATTTGATCGTATGGACAGTATTATATTTGCTGCACCATTTGCTTATCTAACTTTTTTAATCATCAACCATGTTTCATAAAGAAGGTATTGTATCCATTGCTATTGCTGTATCAGTCGCTGCTATATTGTCGATCGTTGCGTTCACCGTAGAAATGCCAGTATGGACGCAGATACTTTTGCTGCTTTTAGCCGCATTTGTGTTGATTATCATCCTTCAATTTTTCAGAAACCCGTCAAGGAAAACGATTCTTGATGATACGACTATTGTCTCACCTGTCGATGGAAAAGTTGTGGTCATAGAAAAAGTTACTGAAAATGAATACTTCAAGGACGAGCGCATAATGATATCCGTTTTTATGTCTCCACTCAATGTTCATGTGACGCGATACCCAGTAGGCGGTAAAGTTGCCTACAGTAAATATCATCCCGGAAAATACCTGGTGGCATGGCATCCTAAAGCTAGCGAAGAAAACGAGCGCACAACCGTAGTCATTAACCATAAAAATACAGCCCAAATTCTGTATCGTCAGATCGCAGGCGCGCTAGCCAAACGGATAGTAAACTATGCAACCCAAGACGATTCAATCGTACAAGGAGCTGATAGCGGATTCATAAAATTTGGATCTAGAGTAGATGTGTATTTACCGCTGGATGCTATCATTACTGTAGAGCTCAATCAAAAACTCAAAGGTGGTGAATCTATCTTAGCCAAATTCACGGATGAGTGACGACAAGCTAGATATAGCTTTTAATGAAGCCGTCGAGAAAGCTTCAAAGGAAGAACAATCTGATGTTCCTCTAGAACTACAATTGCATTTATACGCATACTATAAGCGAGTGATCAACGAGCCGTACGTAAACAACAAGTCTTTTCAAACCAATGACCTGAGAGCTGGTTTCAAGATGAATGCATTGATACAAGTGCAACGCATAAGCAAGACTGAAGCCAAGAAACGCTACATCGAGATCATTGAATCATTATATCCACGACCGTGGTAAGAGTCAGATTTTGAAACTTCTATTTCTTGCGCATCACATAGATCGCAAGGCTAATCAAACAGACCATCAACGCCCCAAAAATGATTGCTATTAAAGTAAATGGATTCATTTGCTTATGATTTGAGTGCAGCTATGCTAGTTTCCAGAGTTTCAATTTTGGCTAAAGCATCTGCCTGTTTTTTCTTTTCCATAGCTACCACTTGATCTGGAGCGCCTGCCATAAATCGCTCATTACCTAGCTTCTTCTCTACACTTTTTAGGAAGCCTTGAGCTCTAGTGAGTTCAGCAGTTAGTTTTTCAACTTCTGCGACAGTATCTATAGTTCCTTCTAGTGGTATAAAATACTCGCTAGATTTTACACGATAACTGGCAGCAGCAGCGACCTGTTCAAAAACTAACTCAATATTTTCAACATTACCCATTTTCATAATAAGCTCGTCATAGTCTGATGAGAGCTTCTCATTATTGATCACCTTAAGTTCAATGGTGTCTTTAAAACTTATCTGTTTCTCCTTACGCACCTTGCGCACGCCTGCAATTACCTCTTGCACTAATTCAAAGTCAGATAATATCTCATCTTCTACATTTCCTTGCTTTGGCCACGTATCGACACACAGTGACTCCTGAGGCTGCCTGTTGGAAATAGTTTGCCATATCTCTTCGCTAATAAAGGGTGTAAATGGATGGATCAACCTCAAGTTATCTTCAAATAACGCGATAACCTGAGCCATCGTTTGAGCGTCGATAGGTTGTTGATAGGCTGGTTTAACAATCTCCAGCAACCAGCCGCAAAAGTCATCCCATATCAATTTATAACTTGTCATGAGCACATCGCTTATACGATACTTTGAATAGTGACCCTCTATTTGCTCAAGAGCCTGAGAAAACCTGTTGCGATACCACTGTATACCTTGTTTAGCGTACAATGGCTGCTCTAACTTCTTATCAACTTCCCAGCCTTGAGTAAGCCTAAAGGCATTCCACATTTTATTGACAAAATTCTTCCCTTGTTGGCATAAATCCTCATCAAACATCAAATCGTTACCAGCCGCGCTACTTAGCAATAAACCAACTCGTACGCCATCAGCGCCATATTCTTCAATTAACTTGAGTGCATCTGGCGAGTTACCCAAGGATTTTGACATCTTACGGCGTTGTTTATCACGCACCAGACCTGTTAAATACACCTTATCAAAGGGTTTCTCGTCGCGTAATTCATATCCGGCTACAATCATACGAGCCACCCAAAAAAACAAAATATCTGGTCCTGTAACTAGATCTCGGGTTGGGTAATAGTATTTGATCTCTTCATTCTCAGGCTCCAACACTCCATTGAAAACACTTATAGGCCATAACCAGCTAGAGAACCATGTGTCCAGAACATCACTCTCTTGACGCAGATCATTTGCTGTTAGGGTATGGTTATTAGTTTGCTTTCGCGAAAGCGTAACAGCCTCATCAACACTGGCTGCAACGACAAAGTCTTCCTTACCATCGCCATAGAAATAGGCAGGAATACGCTGACCCCAAACCAGCTGGCGTGATATATTCCAGTCACGCACGTTCTCCATCCAATGGAAGTATGTGCTCTTGAATTTAGATGGTAATAGCTCTACTATATCCTCGCGCACTGCATTAATAGCAGGTTTTGCGAGCTCTTCCATTTTTAAAAACCATTGATCAGAAAGTCGTGGCTCAATCACGGCGCCAGTACGCTCGCTGGTTCCTACTTTATGAACATGATTTTCTTTTTTGATGAGATAGCCTTTATCTTCTAATTCGGCTGCAATGTTCTTGCGCACTTCAAAGCGATCTTGACCTTGATAATGCAGGCCGAAACTATTGAGTGTCGCATCGTCATTAAAAATATCAATGACTTCTAGTGAGTGCTTCTCTCCTATTTTTTTATCATTCTCGTCATGTGCTGGCGTGATCTTGAGTGCTCCTGTACCAAATTCCATATCGACATACTCGTCTGCAATTACAGGAATCTCACGATCTATTATAGGAACCATTACTGATTTACCAACGAGGTGTGTATATCGAGTATCATCTGGATGAACGCAAATCGCCGTATCGCCTAGAATAGTCTCTGGACGCGTGGTCGCAATGGTGAGTTTCTCGCTGCTACCTTTTACCTGATATTGCAAATGATAGAGATGACCGTTGCGCTCTTGATAAATGACTTCTTCATCACTCAAGGTGGTTTTGGCTTCTGGATCCCAATTGACCATGCGGTAACCACGGTAGATTTGTCCTTTAAGATAAAGATCAATGAAAACCTTGATTACACTAGCAGACATGTCGTCGTCTAGCGTGAATTTTGTACGCGACCAGTCACAGCTGGCTCCCAATTTCTTAAGTTGCTCTAGAATAACGCCACCGTATTCATGCGTCCATTCCCATGCGTGCTCGAGAAATTCCTCTCGGGTCAAGTCATTCTTGTTGATACCTTGATCCTTGAGTTTTTTAACAACCTTTGCTTCTGTGGCGATGGATGCGTGATCAGTTCCAGGAACCCAACACGCATTATAACCTTTAAGTCTAGCACGTCGTATCAATACGTCCTGAATAGTATTATTAAGCATGTGCCCCATATGCAACACGCCGGTAACATTAGGTGGTGGAATCACGATGGTATAACTTTCTCGATTATCGGGCAACGACTTGAAAAAGTCGTGATCCATCCAGTATTGGTACCACTTATCTTCCGCTGCTTTAGAATCGTATTTTGATGCTATGGACATGTTGCTCACTTAGGTTGACATTTAATCTACAAAAGTACTTATATCCGCAATTCTAGGCAGCATCGTGAAGTGGTTAAAGAAGAATTGCTAACTTTGAATCATGTATTTAAATCTAAAATACCTAATTATCATAGTGGTCTGTTTAAGCGGTACCCAATCAATGACGGCTCAAAATAAGGTTTCTGATGAATTGACAACAATAGTCTTTGAGCAAAAAACCATCGACTACGGTACCATAGAAAAAGGTAGTGATGGAGAACGTGAATTTATCTTCACTAATACTGGAGAGCACGATTTCATTCTTAAGAATATATTCTCTTCCTGCAATTGTGATGTCATTTCAAAACCAGAGGAACCTATTGCTCCTGGAACCAAAGGAAAAATACTCGTGATTTATGACACAAAAAAGGTCGGACCTATTGTAAAAACAATGACGATAATGGGTAATATCAAAGAAAAAGTGATCGCTTTAAAGCTAACCGGTGTAGTAAAAGAAGGTTAATCGATTACTGGTACTAGTTTGAGAGTGAATTTCTTCTCTCTCTCGCCTCGCTTTACTTTAATTTTTAATCGGGAATAGGGATTTTTGAAAAACTGTGATGCTACATTATTGAGTGTCAAATTGGCTTTGGCAATACTGTTTACTCTCACAATTTCATCACCTACTTTAATACCAGCTTTATCCGCAGGTGAATCTTTACGTACGGATTGTATAAATAAACTAGGCACCCATTTGTAATTTACGGTTTTACTAGTATTGACGGTTTTTTGACCTCTCAAAGTACCATAAGCGGTGTTAACGTCGTCATTGCGACCATCGTCATAATAAGTAAATAACTCTGTATCACCAGCTCTTATTTCAATACCCGCCATATTGTAGAAGAAACCAGCGGCAAATTCTTCATTGGGCTGCAATTGTACTCTTTTATTTCTATAATCTATAGATAGATTAAATCGACTCAATATCTCACCACCTATTGAGCCCGATAGAATTTGAGTACTGTTATTTGAAGTCGTTGAATCCTGATCTGGAAAAGAGACAGTCACCTTGTTCAACTCAATATTGCCTAGCAGGAGTTTCTCAATTTTTGAGCGCCTTCCAGTAACCCTGCCGTTTAATCCTATGCCTAGAAAATCATCAAAGCCTTTTTCAGGCAACATAAAGTCATCCTCGTCATCTTGAAAAACCCATAGTGCATCGCTACTACCAGTGTCAATTAAAATCCTTACCGGATGAATAATACCTGCCGTCACCACTTTTCCATTGATATAGGGTTTATCATTTTCCAGCTCAATGATTGCCTCGACACGTCTAGACCGTTTTACTCTGCGCATAGAACTGTTTTTATAGACAGTAATCATAGCATTTAGATAGTCTATATTGACGAGCGCATTCTCAAAGAAATCTTTACCTAGCAATCCATTAACTTCAACGCCCAGCGTGGGCAGCAAATTAAGTTGTTGATCAACCGTAATGAAAAGACTAGCGGTGCGGTTTGCATACCCATTAATATTGATGCGATTATTATCGCTATAGTATGCGTCGATAGGCTCTTGATTACCGTAACCCGAAATTTTAAGGGTCTTCCCTGGATTGACATTTAATGAGTCTATGCCATTAAAATTAAAAATCACAGATTTATTAGCTCCGGTATCGAGGATAAAGTCCATACCTACACCATTAACTTCCACGGGTAAAATAATGAGGTTATAAACCGATTGAAATGGTATCTCAATCTTATCGACGCCTTCTGGAAAAGAAAAACCTTTTTGGGCATTGATTGATAATGCACTTAACATAAAAAGTAAAATCAACCACAACAATCTCATGTTATAAATATACCTCATCTACCTTGAGCGTCTTTTAATCACTTAGTACCTTTGCACTGCAAAATCAATTCCATGCCGCAGATATCCGTAAAAGGAAGGCAAATGCCTTCATCACCAGTACGTAAACTTGTTCCTTATGCCGAGTCGGCTAAAAAACGAGGAACTAACATCTATCAGCTTAACATAGGACAACCAGATATTAAAACGCCCGAGCAAGCAATTGCCGCGGTGCGCAACAATTCTATGGAAATCCTAGAATATAGTCACAGTGCTGGTAATGAGAGTTATCGCAAAAAACTGGTGGCACATTACAACAAACTGGATATGAATCTTGACATCGATGATGTCATCGTATCGACTGGTGGTAGCGAGGCGTTGATGTTTGCCATGGGAAGCATATGCGATCAAGGCGACGAGGTCATCATACCAGAACCGTTTTATGCCAACTATAATGGCTTTGCCACGGCAAGTGGTGTTGCGGTAAAACCTATTGCAACCAACATTGAGAATAACTTTGCATTACCAGATATTGAGGCTTTTGAAAATCTGATCACTGATAGAACTAAAGCCATATTAATCTGCAATCCAGGAAATCCAACTGGTTACCTCTATACTCAAGAAGAGATGGATAAACTGGCAGCACTTGTAATCAAACACGATATATTCCTGGTTGCAGATGAAGTTTATCGCGAGTTTGCTTATGACGGTCGCGTGCATCACAGTGTGATGAATCAAGCAGGTCTTGAAAATCATGCGATCATGATTGACAGCGTTTCAAAACGCTACAGCATGTGCGGCGCACGTATAGGCTGCATGGTTTCAAAAAACAAAGAAGTGGTCGCCGCGGCCATGAAATTTGCACAGGCGCGATTGAGCCCACCAACCTTTGCACAAATCGCTGCCGAAGCTGCGCTTGACACACCGCAGTCTTACTTTGACGAGGTGATTGAGGAATATATCGACAGGCGAGACACGCTTATCAGCGGACTCAAAAATATAGAAGGCGTGCAGGTAGCTAATCCTGGTGGTGCCTTTTACTGCGTTGCCCAACTACCCGTCGAGGACGCAGATCATTTCGCACAGTGGTTGCTGGAATCCTTTGAGCATGAAGGAGAGACGATAATGGTAGCGCCAGCAGCAGGCTTTTACAGCACTCCAGGCAGCGGTAAAAACCAGATACGCATTGCCTATGTTCTTGAGAAAAAATCCCTGATTAAAGCTGTTGAAATTTTAGAAAAGGCACTTGAAGCCTACAAGTCGTGATCCAGATACAACATCATGTAGCTCTTAAGGAGTTTAATACGTTTGGGATATCAGCTTTCGCGAAAGCTTACACACCCATAAACATTCCTGCACAATTTAAGGAAGCGGCATCCTATTATAAAGGTGAACAAGTTTTTTTATTAGGTGGCGGCAGCAATATGTTGTTGATTGATGATATTTCAAGACCAGTATTACATGTTTTAACCAAAGGAATAGAAACACAAGCCGCACAAAACGGTGAGATACACATCACGGCTCAAGCGGGCGAAAACTGGCATGAATTTGTTCTATACTGCATAAAGAACAATTATGCAGGGATTGAAAATCTTTCATTGATCCCAGGAAACATCGGTACGTCACCTATTCAAAATATCGGTGCCTACGGTGTAGAACTTAAGGATGTATTTAACAGCTGTACGGTTATTGACCTGCAAACTCTAGAAGAGAAGTCTTTAAGCCTTGAAGAATGCAATTTTGGTTATCGAGATAGCGTCTTTAAGAAGGAGGCTGCTGGTAAATACATCATAACATCAGTCACTTTTAAATTACAGGATTTATCTATAAATCCAGATTATAAGCTCAAGACCAGTTACGGTGCGATTCAAGAGGAGTTAGATCGTCTAGGAGGCGAGCCCGATATAGCTTTGGTTTCCCAGGCCGTCATTAACATTAGAACCAGCAAACTACCAGATCCCAAAATCATAGGTAACAGTGGTAGTTTCTTTAAAAACCCAATAATTAAGCGGGATCGTTATGACGAGCTGGTAAGATTGCATCCACATATGCCTTCTTATAATGTGGATGACGATCATGTGAAGGTTCCTGCTGGATGGTTGATAGATCAATGTGGTTTCAAAGGTTATCGCAAGGGCGATGCTGGCGTCCATGATAAACAGGCGCTGGTGTTGGTCAATCATGGTAAAGCAACCGGCAAGGAAATAATATCGCTATCCCGAGAAATTCAAGAAAAGGTAAATTCTAGATTTGGTATATCTATAGATACCGAGGTTAACCTGATTGAAAATATGTAGAGAGGCTCGCTCTTTGATACTTGTATTGTCTAAATTTGCAACATGAAATTACTTTTGATAACATTCGGATTGATGGCGCTGGCCTTTGCGGGAATTGCGATCAAGATTTGGGGTAAAAAAGACGGTAAATTCTCAGGAACCTGTGCGAGCCAGAACCCATATCTCAACAAGGATGGACAAGCCTGCAGCATGTGCGGTAAATTGCCAGAAGAGCAAACGGATTGCGATACAGTAGCTAAGGCTTCATAGAGTTATGCTAGACGTGTTTTTCTACCTACTATTGGGATGCGTCCTTATCAACACCTTTTACTATTTCTATTTTTCTAAGGCTGCAACGCAGCCAGAAATCGAGCACACAAAAAGCTCTCAACCGGTTTCCATAATCGTTTGCTCAAAAAATGAGCAGGAAAATCTCAAAGAACTTGTACCGTTGTTAATCTCACAAGATCATCCAGATTATGAGATTATTTTGATTAACGATGCTAGTAGCGATGATACGCGTTTTGTTATTGAAGGTTTTGCTGCGACACACAACAATATTCACCTAGTCAATGTAGTCAACAACGAGAACTTTTGGGGTAACAAAAAGTATGCGCTTACATTAGGCATCAAGAAAGCGACGCATGACCATCTAGTTTTTATAGATGCAGATTGTAGACCAGACAGCAATTTATGGCTTTCACACATGGCGCGACCACTGTCCACCGGTAGCGATATAACTCTAGGTTATGGCGGTTATGAATTTGTGCCTAAATCCTTATTGAATGGTCTCATAAGATTTGAGACGGTCTTTACGGCATTGCAGTACCTAGGTTATGCGCTGCGCGGCAATGCCTATATGGGCGTGGGCCGTAATCTAGCCTATACATCTACCCTATTTTATGAGCAAAGCGGCTTTATGAGCCACATGCACATCATGGGTGGTGATGATGATCTTTTTGTGAATAGCGCATCGAGAAAGGCAAATGTCGCGGTTGCCTCGCATCCCGATTCCTTTACTTACAGCAAGCCTAAAACCAGCTGGAAATCTTGGTGGACGCAAAAACGCAGGCACCTCAAAGTCTCAAAACACTATCGCGGTAAGCATAAATCGGCATTGGGATTATTCTTCTTGAGTCAGATCCTATTTTTCATTGTAGCCACGCTCGCATTGGTATTATCTTCATACTGGTTAGCAATTCTAGCATTGATTTTATGTAGATATGTAGTTGTTTATGTGGTTATGGGTAAGGGTTTGTTACGCTTTCGCGAAAGCGGACTCATTCCATACATCGCCCTACTAGAAATAATGCTTATCGTTGCCCAACTAGGGATTTTTACAAGCAATTTGATCGATAAACCAAAACACTGGAAGTAGTCAGTTACTCATGACTTAAACGACTACATAATCATTAACTTTGTATTATGGAGACAGCAACAACAAGTGTAGCACCGCCAGCAACTAAGGGTAAACCAAAGTGGCTGAGAGTCAAACTGCCTGTAGGTCAAAAGTATAAGGAATTGCGTGGTGTGGTTGACAAGTACGATCTTCACACCATTTGCACCTCAGGTAGTTGTCCTAACATGGGAGAATGCTGGACTGAAGGTACTGCTACATTCATGATTCTGGGAAACACCTGCACGAGATCCTGTGGTTTTTGTGGTGTGAAAACCGGCAGACCTGACTCACTAGACTGGGCAGAACCTGAAAAAGTTGCTCGCAGTATCAAACTTATGGGCATCAAACATGCGGTTATTACCAGTGTGGATAGAGATGACTTAAAGGATATGGGCAGCATCATCTGGAAAGAAACTGTTGCAGCGATTAGACGCATGAATCCTGAGACAACTCTAGAAACACTGATACCTGATTTTCAAGGAGTAACGCGCAATATTGATCGTATCGTTGCTGCAAATCCAGAGGTTGTTTCACACAACATGGAAACGGTAAAACGATTGACCAGAGAAGTACGTATTCAAGCAAAATATGAGCGCAGCCTAGAGGTATTGAGATACCTTAAGCAAGAAGGCATTAATCGCACAAAATCTGGTATTATGCTAGGTTTAGGTGAGCGTGAGGAAGAAGTTATCCAGACAATGGAAGATTTGCGTGATAATGATGTAGATGTTGTTACCATAGGTCAATATTTACAACCTTCAAAAAAACACTTGCCTGTACAAGAATTCATTACACCTGAGCAATTTGGTGTTTATGAAAAGCTGGGTCTAGAAATGGGCTTTAGACATGTTGAAAGTGGCGCTTTAGTGCGCAGTTCTTATAAGGCTCACAAGCATATACTTTAATTTTTCATTCTAATTTTTCATGATTAAAGTTGCGATCAATGGTTTTGGACGTATAGGTCGTACTTTCTTACGCACAGTTTTAAATCATGAACACATCCAAGTGGTCGCTATTAATGATCTTGCGAGTGTCGAGGTGATGGCTCACTTGCTCAAGTATGATTCTATACATGGCGTTTTAGCTCATGAAGTGCATCACAACGAGGATAAATTGATTGTTGATGGTAAGGAAATTTCCTTTAGCCATCACGCGGTTCTCAATAAGTTAGATTGGACAGGTGTTGATGTAGTTCTTGAAGCTACTGGAAAGTTTAAATCAAAAAGACAGCTAGAACAGCATCTTGAAGCTGGTGCGGGCAAAGTTATTCTCACGGCGCCACCAATAGACGACGGCATCAAAACCGTTGTATTAGGTGTTAACGATGATGTCATGGATGAGCACGATCTCATTATTTCAAACGCTAGTTGCACCACAAATAATGCAGCACCTATGATCAAGGTGCTAGACGAGTTATACGGCGTTGAACAAGCATATATTACCACGGTACATAGTTATACTACAGACCAGAGCCTACACGATCAACCTCATCGGGATTTGAGGCGTGCTCGCGCAGCTGGGCAATCTATTGTTCCTACAACAACTGGCGCAGCCAAGGCATTGACAAAGATTTTTCCTCACTTAAGTGATGTCATAGGCGGTTGTGGAATTAGGGTTCCAGTTCCTAACGGTAGCCTTACCGATATGACTATCAATGTGAAGACTGAAGTTACCATTGAAGAAGTCAATCAGGCATTTTTGACATACGCAGAAGAAAATCCGGATACATTTTCTTACACTGACGTACCCTTAGTTTCCATAGATATATCTGGTAGTCCTTACTCTTGTATTTATGATTCACAAATGACATCTGTGATTGGAAATCTAGTCAAAATCATAGGTTGGTACGACAATGAGAGCGGTTACTCAAACCGTTTGAAAGATCTGATAATGAGATTGTCAACAAAAAGTTAACAGGAAAATAAGTGTTTATCGATTAACGGTCACAATACCTATCAATATTAAGTGTAATTCACCATTTTGATTACATAGAATTATATTTACAAATCGTGAATTCCAACCGAAAATATAATTTATTCATCTTAGGTCTGTTGTTTTTATGCAGCCTTACAGCGTTCTCTCAAGAATCTAATTCTAAACTTTCTAAGGAAAGTCAGGATTTTGTGATTGACGTTATATTGGAACGCGCCAATCTTGCACTACAACGCAATAATTATTTAGAAGCTCAAAAAATACTCTCAAGCGCCAAAGAAATTGCCGTGGATTCTACCATCCAGTGGAAAGCAGATATTTTTCAGGCAAATTTTTACTCCTTTACTGGTCAACTAGATCAAGCTGCAAATCAGGTAAATCGCTTGAGTAAAGTCATACCAGAATCAAACGAGTCTTACATTGATTTGATACTGGTTAAGGCAGATGTACTTACCAAGCAAGGTGATTATTTAAAGGCTGACCAATCCTTAAAACAAGCTAATTTACTTGTTTCTCAATCGCAAGATCCATCGGTAATTGCCAGAATACAGTTTTTAAGAGCAGAATTATTCTTGAAAACCAAAAACACCTATGAGGCCACCAGCCTTTATCAAGATGTAATTCCTAAACTCAAGGAACAGCAGTTATTCTACTATGAAGCAAAAGCCCGATTCAATCTAGCTCAAGCATATTTTGACAAAACAGATCTTGTCAATGCAGACCTAGCCGCTGAAGATGCCATTGCTACGGCAACTAATTTTGGCTTTAAAGCTATTGAGATTGAAGGTTACCTGTTGAAATCTCAAATTGCCAAAGGCTTAGGCAATCTTGAGGAAACTGTAGAATTTCTAGATAGATATATAAAGGCACGTGAGAATTACACAGGAACCGATAGTAGTATTGCAGAGAATCCATCTACATTATTAGCAAGCATCAATGCACTAAAAGAGGCAAACGAAGCGCTAAAAGCTGAAAATGCCGAACAAGCAAGTACGCTTAAAGGCCGTGGACATTATTCTATCCTGTTATTTGTCATGCTGACCTTACTGTCTTTATTGACCATGTCACTTTTCAAAAACAACAAATTAAGAGCTCGCAGTAATCAAGCTCTTGAAGGAAAAAACAGCGCGCTTATTGATGAACGTGACCGCGCGCAAGATGCAGCTAAAATTAAGGCAGACTTCTTATCAACCATTACTCATGAGCTACGTACTCCTATGTATGCCGTTACTGGTTTGACACATTTACTGCTTGAATCAAATCCACGAGGAGATCAGGAAGAACACTTACAAACACTCCAATCGTCTGGTGAATACTTGTTATCGCTCATCGACAACATTCTTGATTTCAACAAGCTTGAGGCTAATAAAGTAGAACTAGAATCCATACCGTTTGATCTCAAAAAACGTGTTGAGGACATAGCAGTGTCATTGACAAATCAAGCCAAGGACCAGCAAAACAATCTATCACTGCAATTTGATAAAGCTATACCATCGCGAGTAAAGGGTGATCCTGTAAAAATTTCACAGATTCTTATCAATCTTGTAGGTAATGCTATCAAGTTTACCAAGTCTGGAAATATCTGGATTAGAGTGAATCGTTTGCGAGAAGATAATAACCAATGCTTGATACAGTTTGAAGTTGAGGATAACGGTAAAGGAATTTCAGAAGAGAAGCAACAGGACATCTTCAATAACTTTACTCAAGAAGGAACCAGCATAACAAGAGAGTACGGTGGTACTGGTCTAGGACTTGCGATTGTTAAAAACCTAGTCGGGTTGATGGGATCAGAAGTCAAACTAGATAGTAAAGTAGGTCGCGGTAGTATTTTCTCTTTTGAAGTTTGGTTAGAATTACCAGACAGCAACAAGTTCTATGAAGAAAACAAGCAACCGTCTAACAAGATGTCCATTGAACAATTGCAACAATCAACTCTAGAACTAGAACATAAAGCCGAGACCAAAGAAGCTGAAGACATTGTCGTTAACGATCCTGAAACAATTCCAGCGATTGAGGAACCAACTCAAAAAAATACCGCAGCAGGAAAAGACACTATTATCAAAGCTAGCCCTGCAAGCCCTAAAGACTTGATATCTAAAAAGATATTGATCGTTGAAGACAACAAGATCAATCAAATGATTACCCGTAAAATTCTTGAGGGAAAGAATTTTGAGTGTGATATAGCCAACAATGGTGTTGAGGCTCTAGGTAAAGCACGTGACAACAAGTATGACCTTATACTTATGGATATACACATGCCAGCCATGGACGGTAAGCAAGCCACGGCTGAAATACGCAAGTTTGACAGGGAAATACCAATCATTGCCCTAACGGCCGTAACCCTTGATGAGACTGAAAAGGAATTCTACGAGATAGGTTTTGATGACATCATACCTAAGCCTTTCAAAATGGAAGAATTCTTTGAGAAGATTCAGAAAGCCTTTTCTAGCTACCAGATATATTAATTCTTAGCGGCTGACCTATAAATCTTGTTTTGATAGGTAAATAAAACAAGTTATTCATCTTCAATTTCCGCAACTTCACATAATCTTTTTCGGTAGTAATAGTGATTTGGGAATTATCTAGCTCCTGCAAGTCGAGAGTATCATATTCATGATGATCCTTGAACTTAAAATGCTTAACAGTTGTAAACTGTTCTAAATATTCTAGCAAATACTGTGGCTTCGCAATTCCTGTAATTAGATTGATGTTAGAATTTGCAATGGACGACAGCTGCTTTACACCAATTGCACTTTTAAGCTCAGTATCATATTGGATCGAAGAAAAATATACTTCTTGACTTTTAATAGGATTGATTTGAGATAGAATATGTTGCTGCTCCCTTTGAGAAAGATCCGGTGGGCATTTAGTAACTACTATATGGTCAGCACGTCTTGAGCCTCGACGGTTTTCTCGCAAGTTGCCCGCTGGCAAAACGTGATCCTTATAATAAGGAGCGTTGTAATCAGTTAGCATGATATATTGGGACGCTTTTACATATCGATGTTGATAAGCATCATCCAGCAAAATCACATCAAGATCATGAGAACTAATTAATTGCTCTATTCCATCCGCTCGTTTTTCACAAACAGCTACTATGATGTCATCACCATATTTCAGTTTGAATTGTAATGGCTCATCTCCTACTTCGCTCGCATCGCTGTTATTTGTTACCTCAAGAAAACCTTTAGTTTTTCTTCCATAGCCGCGACTTAAGACAGCGACTTTTTTACCTGCTAATTGTTCGATGCAATATTCAATCATAGGCGTTTTCCCTGTACCGCCAGTACTCAAATTACCTATGGCAATTACAGGAATATCAAAGGTGGTTTGTTTCAAGACACCAGCGTCAAACGCACTGTTGCGCAAACCAGTAACACCATCATACAACACTGAAAATGGGTAAAGTAAAATTCGCCATGACGCCATAGTTTCAAAAGTAGCTTAAATTTTATCTTTACCTTACAAACCAGTTTATGCAGATCAGAGATATCACCAGCGCTTTAGAAGAGCTAGCACCGCTACAGTATGCTCAAGATTTTGACAATGTTGGGTTACTGGTAGGCAATCACCAGGAAAATGTTACAGGAGTTTTAATCACGCTTGACTGTCTAGAATCTGTCGTTGATGAGGCGATTGAGAAAAAGTGTAACCTTATAGTCACCTTTCACCCAATCATATTTTCTGGACTCAAGCATTTGAGAGAAACAGACTATGTACGACGCACAGTAGTAAAAGCGATCAAGAACAACATCGCCATTTATGCCACGCACACAGCACTTGATATGGCGCATGGCGGTGTAAGCCACCGCATGGGATCGCAATTACAGCTACAAAATGTCAAAACCCTCATTCCAGAAAATGGCCTACTACATAAATTATCCATTCACGTACCACAGGATCATTTAGAAATCGTGAGAGAAGCCATCTTTCAAGCAGGTGCAGGAAAGATCAGTAATTATAGCGATTGCAGTTTTACAACATCTGGCACTGGAACGTTTCAGCCAGGCGAGCAATCGCAGCCATTTTCTGGTAAAAGCGGACAACGATCTACTGTTGATGAATATAATCTGGAAGTAATTTTGCTACCGCATAAAAAGAAGGAGATCCTAAGCGCGATGCAGGACACGCATCCCTATGAAGAAATTTCCTATCAAATCATCAAGCTAGAAAATGAGTACAATCGCATAGGTATGGGCGCGATTGGTGAGTTACCTAATGCCATCTCGCAAGATGATTTTCTAGCAACGATTAAAAATGTATTTAATAGTGGCGTGGTAAGGAGCTCGCTTTCGCGAAAGCGTAACATCAAAAAAGTTGCAGTGTTAGGAGGTTCTGGAGCGTTTGCCATAAAAAATGCCCTGCAAGCTGGTGCAGATGCATTTGTCACAGCAGATCTTAAGTATCACGACTTTTTTCAAGGCGAAAACATCCTGCTATGCGATGTTGGACATTATGAAAGTGAGCAGTTTACAAAAAACTTATTACAAGAATATCTTACAGAAAAATTTAGTAATTTTGCAATCCTTTGTGCACAGGCACAAACAAACCCAGTTAATTACACATAACAGATGGCAAAAAAGACCGAGGCGACTGTAGAAGATAAGTTGAGAGAGCTTTATGACCTACAATTAATCGATTCAAGAATTGACGAGATACGCAACGTACGTGGTGAATTACCTCTTGAAGTTGAAGATCTTGAGGATGAAGTAGAAGGATTGAATACTCGAGTTGCAAAACTTGAAGCACACCTAGAAGAGCTTAATGACCAGATCAAAGGGAAGAAAAACCTCATCGAGGAAGCTAAAACCTTGATCAAAAAATATACTGAGCAGCAAAAGAACGTACGTAATAATCGTGAGTTCAACTCTCTTTCTAAAGAAGTTGAATTTCAAGAGCTGGAAATTGAATTAGCCGAAAAGCACATACGTGAATTTAAAGCACAGATCGAGCAACAAAATGAGGTCATCGAGGAAAGTAAATCCCGAGTTGGTGAAAGAGCTGAGCACCTCAAGCACAAGAAGGCAGAACTAGAAGAGATTCTTAAGGAGACTCAAAAAGAAGAAGAAGCGCTGATGAAGATGTCTGCAGATCATGCAAAGTCTATTGAAGAGCGTTTACTTAAAGCTTATACTCGCATACGTACTAATGTTAAGAATGGTCTTGCAGTAGTGCCTATCGAGCGTGGAGCATCTGGTGGATCCTACTTTACCATACCACCACAGGTACAGGTCGAGATTGCTAGTCGCAAGAAAATCATAGCAGATGAGCACAGTGGTCGTATCCTTGTCGATGCAGCACTAGCTCATGAGCAAGCAGAAAAAATGCAAAGCACTTTTTCTAAACTCTAGAAAAACCGCATAAAATTTACAAAGCCCACTAGCCCAGCTAGTGGGCTTTTATTTTAACCTCAATTTAATAGAGGAGCATAGTTGCCATTCTACTTTTGAAATAAATAATTGACAATGAAATTTTTAACCATAATAGCTTTTCTAGCTATAGCAAATAGCTGCAATCAGGATCCTAGCTCAAGTAATGAAAATGTAGCATCAAATGATGAAGAACCGATTGAAGTAGCGACCATGCAAGGACGTGAAAAGGCATATTTTGCCAGCGGTTGCTTCTGGTGCGTCGAGGAGATTTATGAGAGTGTAAAAGGCGTTGACGAGGCTATTTCTGGGTACAGCGGTGGTACTACCAAAAACCCAACATACGAGCAATCCAATACAGGAAATACTGGTCATGCAGAAGCTAATGAAATTATCTATGATCCAACCGTAGTAAGTTTTGAAACACTAGTCGATGTGTATTTTGCATCCCAGAACATTGAGCAGGTAAACGGACAAGGACCAGATCGTGGCTCGCAATATCGTAGTATCGTGTTTTATCAAAACGATGAACAAAAGAAGATCATCAATGACAAGATCGCTCAACTAGAAGCTGATGGCTACGACGTTGCTGCTGAGGTCAAACCATTCCAGAAATTTTGGGTGGCAGAGGATTATCATCAGGATTATGCAGAACGTAATCCTAGCAACGGATATATTCAAAACGTGTCCATACCTAGATGGAGAAGATTTGCCAAAGAAATGCCTGAAGTGATCAAAGATGGCGTTAGTCATTAAGCAAGTTTCAATAAATTTTAAAAAGGGTTTCAAAATAATTTGAGACCCTTTTTTATCTCAACTCTATTATTGACCGTGGTTCGGCTAATCTTCTAGCATTTGATTATCAATCGTTTCAGCCTTATTTTAAAATAAACTTGGTCAATAAATAATTTTGCCTACATTTACCACATCATGAAAAACATGAATAATAATAACGAGAATAATAATCCTTTACTAACGTAAGGTAGATCTCGTTGTTTGCAAAAAATCAAAAGGTCTACTGTAAAGTAGGCCTTTTTTCATTTAAAAAAACCAACCAACCATGTGTGGAATTGTAGCAGTATTTGATCTAAAAAAGGAAAGCAGTGATCAGCGGGAAAAAGTTCTAGAGCTTTCAAAAAAACTAAGGCATCGAGGACCAGACTGGTCTGGAATCTATTGTGGTGATAATGCCATTCTCGCTCATGAGCGATTGACCATTGTTGATCCGCAATCTGGCGGACAACCGTTATACAGTCCAGATGGCAAAATAGTGCTTGCGGTGAATGGTGAGATCTACAACCATCAAGAAATTAGAGATCGCTATGCAGCCTCTTATAAATTCAAAACAAAATCTGATTGTGAGGTCATCCTGGCTTTGTATCAAGACAAGGGCATGGATTTTTTAGATGAGCTTACAGGTATGTATGGATTTGCGCTATACGATAGCGACAAAGATATATTCATGGCGGCGCGTGATCATCAAGGGATTATTCCATTGTATTATGGCCGCGACGACATGGGTCAACTGTACATTGCTAGCGAGCTTAAGGCGCTAGAAGGTACCTGCAAGGAAATTGCACCATTCCCACCAGGACATTATTATACTAGTACGAGCAATGAATTTGTAAAATGGTATGATCGTGACTGGAAAGAGTACAATGCAGTAAAAGATAATACCAGCAGTGTGGCTGATCTTAAAAAGGCTATGGAAGATAGCGTTCATAGACACCTGATGAGTGACGTACCTTACGGCGTGCTATTGTCTGGTGGTCTGGATAGCTCTATCGTTAGTGCCGTTGCAAAAAAATATGCCGCACGACGCGTAGAGTCTGGTGACCATGCAGATGCCTGGTGGCCTCAATTACACTCTTTTGCCATAGGACTTGAAGGCAGTCCAGATCTAGAGGCCGCACAAGTGGTTGCAGATCATATTGGCACCGTGCATCATAGTGTAAACTTTACAATTCAAGAAGGATTAGACGCGGTAAAAGACGTGATCTATTATCTTGAAACCTATGATGTAACCACAGTACGGGCATCAACACCTATGTACTTGCTGGCACGAGTGATCAAGTCAATGGGAATCAAGATGGTCCTTTCTGGTGAAGGAAGTGACGAGATTTTTGGTGGGTATTTATATTTTCACAAGGCACCTAATGCACAGGAATTTCATAAGGAAACAGTACGCAAACTGGACACCTTGCATTTATATGATAACTTGAGAGCTAACAAATCGCTAGCAGCATGGGGAATTGAAGGCCGTGTACCATTTCTGGATAAGGAATTTATGGATGTTGCCATGCGCTTGAATCCGCAAGATAAAATGTGTGGCAACGGCAAGATGGAGAAACACATTTTGAGAGAAGCATTTGAAGATTATCTACCCAAGAGCGTAGCCTGGAGACAGAAAGAACAATTTAGTGATGGTGTTGGATACAACTGGATCGACACGCTTAAAGAAACGGTAAACGAGCAGGTCACAGATGAAATAATGGCGGCAGCAAGTTTCAAATTCAAGATCAATCCACCACAAAACAAGGAAGAATATTACTACCGCAGTATTTTTGAAGGACATTTCCCTAGTGATGCCGCCGCTAGTTGTGTGCCGTCCATTAAATCTGTGGCTTGTTCAACTCCAGTAGCGTTGGAATGGGATGCGGCATTTAAAAATATGAATGATCCATCTGGTAGAGCTGTCGCTGGAGTGCACGATGATGGTTATTAAAATGTGGTGAATAATGTTTGCGCTTTCGCGAAAGCGTAATTATCTTTACACTTCAATGCAAGAAAGAACTCAAAACTGGTGGTGGTACAACATAGCTCAACAGCCGTGAAGTCACCCGTATGTTTAAATACAAAGGTCTGCTTTACGGCAGGCCTTTTTTGTTTTAATCTTTTATTGCACTAATAAATAATCATGTTCAAACCTATAACAACACATAAAAATATCCTGGCAGACACGTTGACGCCAGTAGGTATTTACATGCGGTTGAGAGACAAGTATCCAGGTAGTATTCTATTGGAGAGTAACGAGTACGGCAGTCGCAGCAACAGCTATTCCTTTATTTGTTGTAATCCAGTAGCTAGTCTCAATATCGACCAGAATTTCATAAGTATGAGCTATCCAGACGGCAGCTCTCATGAACAAGAATTTGATTTGTCCTATGATCTAGCTCGTGGTCTAGAAAAATTTAAAGATCAATTCTATAGGGATGATAATGAGTTTTCATTTCCTACTAATGGACTGTTTGGATACCTTACGTATGACGCGGTTCAATTATTTGAAAATATCAAATTTGACCCTAGTAAAATTGAAACTGATGCCATACCCATGGTCAACTATCAGGTATTTCAAAATGTATTGGTTTTTGACCACTATCACAATCAGCTATATGTATTTGACCATGCATATAATGGTGCAGATTCTAAGATGGAATCACTTGTGGACACGATAGAACATCGCGATATTGCTCGGTACAGTTTCAATACCACGCAAGCTGAACAGTCAGAGATGCAAGATCAAGATTTTAAAAATCTTGTAGCCAAGGGCAAGCAACATTGTCAGCGTGGTGATGTTTTCCAGATCGTCGTCTCACGCAAGTTCTCGCAATCCTATAAGGGCGATGATTTCAATGTCTACAGGCAATTAAGAGCGATCAACCCTAGTCCTTATCTATTCTATTTTGATTACGGGAACTTTAGAATATTTGGATCCTCGCCAGAGGCTCAAATATTGATCAATGACGATACTGCCAGCATTCAGCCTATCGCAGGAACCTACAAGCGTACAGGAGATGATGCCGCAGATTTGCAAGCAGCAAATGACCTTAAAAAGGATCCTAAAGAAGCAGCAGAACATATCATGCTCGTTGATCTGGCTCGCAATGACCTAAGCAGACATGCTCGCGATGTACAGGTAACAGATTATCAAAATATTCATTTTTATTCTCATGTAATTCATATGGTGAGTACGGTTACAGGCAAAGTAGCGCAAGAAGATCGTATGGACTTGATAGGCGACACGTTTCCTGCTGGAACATTGAGCGGTGCGCCTAAATATCGCGCCATGCAATTAATCGATGGTCTAGAAAAAAGCGCTCGGCAATTTTATGGTGGTGCAATAGGATACTTAGGATTTGACGGTAGCCTTAATCACGCCATCATCATTAGAACTATACTATCACAAAATAATACCATGTTTTACCGTGCTGGTGCTGGAGTTGTGGTCGACAGCAATCTGGATAGTGAAAATCAAGAAGTTTATAACAAAACCAACGCTTTAAGAAAAGCTATAGAACAAGCAAATGAAACAGTTTAAAACCATTTTGTCAATCATTATCGCCGCTCTCGCATTAACATCATGCGATAATGATAGAGTACTTTTCAAAACCAATCTTGAAACTAATGACCAAAAAACGAACATAACATATTCACCTAATTTGAATTTTGAATTTGTGGTCGACAGCGCATCTGTTCTTCTTGACAATGAGGATTTGAAAAATGCCTTACGTGGCGAGACGGCAAAGGGTGGAACGTTATACAAATCAGATAGATTTCAAGTGAAGTTATTCCTAACTACTTTTTATTATTCTGGTGTTTATCAATATGAATTCAAACTACGCACCTTTAGTAAAGACATGAAAATCATTGATTCTTATACTTTTTCACAAACTACTAGAGATCCTGCCTGTGCCGCTACCCTAACTAGCGATCTGGAAATCACAAAAAGTTGTGAAGATGGATCAGAAATTATTGCCCAAATTGACGATTACGGTAAATTCATTGAGCGATGAAAAAGTCACCTAACATTCTTGTTGTTGACAATTACGACAGCTTTACCTACAACCTAGTTCACTATTTAGAAGATCTCGAGGCAACGGTAACGGTGTACCGCAATGATGAAATTGAACCAGAGGATACGTTGTCGTATGACGCTATTGTACTATCGCCAGGACCTGGAATTCCCAAGGAAGCAGGAAATCTCATGGATATTATTGAGACTGCAAAAGGTAAAGTTCCGCTTCTAGGAATTTGCTTGGGACATCAAGCAATTACAGAATCCTACGGCGGCACTATCATTAATCTAGATAAAGTTTATCACGGTATCGCGACGACAATGACACATCACGGTAGCGATTTATTTGCAGGTATTGATGAGCAATTTGAGGCTGGTAGATACCATTCTTGGAATGCTCTAAAATCTGACTTCCCAAAAGAATTAGAAGTTACAGCCATTGATGAACAAGGTGAGATCATGGCATTGCGTCACAGGGAACTACCTATTTACGGCGTGCAGTTTCATCCAGAAAGTATCATGACGCCACAAGGTAAAATTATGCTCAAGAACTTTTTAAACAGCTTATAATATGAAAGAGATTTTGAATGAGTTGTTTGATCATAAGACGCTTTCGCGAAAGCGTGCTCACGACATACTTACAGCCATAACAGCTGGTGAAGTCAATGATGCACAGATCGCCGCATTTCTTACCGTGTACGGAATGCGCAGCGTGACAGTGGATGAGCTCGCTGGTTTCCGCGATGCTATGCTGGAGCAGGCTTTGCTTATTGATCTAACCAAATACAATCCTATTGATTTATGTGGTACTGGCGGCGATGGCAAGAACACTTTTAATATCAGTACACTAGCAAGCTTCGTTACTGCTGGTGCTGGAGTGAAAGTTGCCAAACACGGTAATTATGGAGTAAGTTCTGTAAGCGGTTCTAGTAATGTAATGGAATCCATGGGTTTCAAGTTTACCAATGATTTTGAAACGCTGGAAAGGCAAATTGATCAAGCGAATATATGTTTCCTGCACGCTCCCTTATTTCACCCTGCGATGAAAGCAGTAGCACCAATTAGAAGAGCACTCGGAATCAAAACATTTTTCAATATGTTGGGTCCACTTGTAAATCCAGCAAGACCCAAATTACAAAGTGTTGGTGTTTTTAATTTGCAATTAGCGCGCAACTATGAATATCTGTTCCAAAATGAAGAAGGAAAACGATATGCTATCCTGCATGCACACGACGGTTATGACGAGGTGAGTTTGACGGGAAAAACAAGAGTTGCTGGTAACAATGGTGTGGTAGACTTAAAACCAGCAGACTTCAACTTAAATAAATTGACGCTGGAACAAATTGCTGGTGGCGAAACCGTTGAAGACGCAGCTGCCATCTTCAAAAATGTATTGGAAAATAAGGCTACAGAGGCTCAAAAATCAGTCGTAATAGCAAACGCGGCAACCGCTATCGCTGTGGCTCAAGAAGTTTCACTTGTTGAAGCAGTTGGTAAAGCAAGAACATCATTAGAATCTAGCAAAGCGCTGGAATGCTTCAATAAATTACTGGAATTACAATAACATCAAATACGTTTACTATTGTGGGATTAATTCCGAAATAATGAACCAAAAAGACTTAATACTTTGTACTAAATACTTCATACTATCGTGGAAGACATACTGAAAAAGATTACTGACCGCACCAAAGCAGATCTAATGATCAGGAAGCAGAATACCTCACTTTCAGATCTTCGAGCTATGGAAAACTATTCTCGTGAGACCATATCATTTCACGACGGAATAAAATACGGTAGTGGTATAATCGCAGAGCACAAAAGACAAAGCCCATCCAAAGGTTCTTTTAAATGCCCAGCAAGCCTTGAGGATATCGTCAAGGGTTATGAGGCTGCTGGTGCCAGTGCTATCAGTTGTTTGACTGATGAGCCTTTTTTTGGAGGTACTTTAAAAGATCTTCAAGAGGCTAGAACTCATGTTGACATTCCTATCCTGCGCAAAGATTTTATGGTCGATCTATATCAGGTACACGAGGCACGCGCTTATGGCGCCGATGCTATATTACTCATCGCGGCCTGCTTAAATGACGAGGAACTTATCACACTGTCTGCAGAGGCTATAAATCTTGATTTGGATATTCTATTCGAGGTTCACGATCTGGAAGAACTTAACCGAGTCAAGAAAGTAGTCAAAGACTTTAAATCCAGCTCTTATGTCATAGGTGTCAATAATCGCGATTTGAAAAAATTTAAGACTGATATTCAAATAAGCAAAGACTTATTAGAGCACTTCCCTAAGAAAGCGCTGGCCATCAGCGAGAGTGGTATTTCAGGTCCAGAAGTGGTTCAAGAGTTGCAAGATTTAGGTTATCGCGGTTTTCTCATTGGTGAGAATTTCATGAAAACTAACGATCCTGGACGCAGCTGTGCCAAGTTTATAAAAGCGACGACGCTATGATGATCAAAGTTTGCGGCATGCGAGAAACGAGCAATATCGATGAACTACAACAACTCGATATTGATTTTATGGGCATCATCCGCTATCCTAAAAGCAAGCGGTATGTTGACGATCAGCAAAAGGCTGCCATTGAGCAATGCACGATGAATAAAGGCACCGTTGGCGTTTACGTCAATGCGTCCCTACAAGACATCTTGCAGGATATCATTCCCTTACAGATGGATGTTGTACAGTTGCACGGTGATGAGGATTCCGCTTTCGCGAAAGCATTACTAGAATTAGACATCAAGGTATTTAAGGCATTTCAAATTACCGATGACTTTGACTTTGATATTCTGAAAGATTGGGAACAACTAGCTGAAGCCTATCAAGGAAAATTATTTTTCCTATTTGACACAGCAACCAAAAATTATGGCGGCAGCGGCAAGAAATTTAATTGGCAATTACTCGACAACTATCAAGGAATGGTGCCTTTTCTATTAAGCGGTGGCATTGCGCCAGATGATGCAGAGTCCATTAAGAATATCAAACACGACATGTTTCTGGGAGTGGATCTCAACTCGCGATTTGAGGACGAGCCAGGAATTAAAAATATCAAAGCTATCAAAGGCTTTGTTGAAAAATTGAGAAAATGAGCTATCAAGTAGATGAGAAAGGATTTTACGGCGAGTTCGGCGGTGCTTTCATACCAGAATTGCTGTATCCTAATATTGAGGAACTTCAGGAAAACTATCTGAAGATCGAGAAAAGTGAGGAATTCCAACAGGAGTTTCACCAACTGCTCAAGGATTATGTAGGCCGCCCAACACCCTTGTTTTTGGCAAAGCGACTGTCTGCTAAATACGGCGCTGAAATCTGGTTAAAACGCGAAGATCTTTGTCACACTGGTGCTCACAAAGTAAATAACACGATAGGCCAAATCCTACTTGCAGAAAAACTCGGCAAGAAACGCATCATCGCAGAAACCGGTGCAGGTCAACATGGTGTCGCCACCGCAACTGTTTGTGCCTTAAAAGGTCTGGATTGTATCGTCTATATGGGCGAGAAAGATATTGAACGACAAGCACCCAACGTTGCACGCATGAAAATGCTCGGCGCAGAGGTTAGACCAGCAACCAGCGGCTCTAAAACGCTAAAAGATGCTACAAACGAGGCTATGCGCGACTGGATCAACAATCCAGAAGACACGCACTACATTATAGGATCGGTAGTTGGACCGCATCCCTATCCAGATATGGTGGCGAGATATCAAGCCATCATTTCTAAAGAGATCAAAGAGCAAATGCAAGGTTTGCCTGATTATGTTATTGCTTGTGTAGGTGGTGGAAGTAATGCCATGGGTGCATTTTATCACTTTTTGGATGATCCAACAGTCAAACTCATAGGTGTTGAAGCGGCTGGAATGGGCGTAGATACAGACAAAACTGCCGCGACTTTGACCTTAGGAACACCAGGAGTTTTACACGCCAGCAGATCCATCATGATGCAAGATAAAGACGGTCAAGTAGTAGAACCACACAGTATAAGTGCTGGACTTGATTATCCAGGCATTGGACCAGCACACGCTTGGTTAAAAGTTTCTGATCGTGCTAAGTACATGGCTGTCACCGATGCCGATGCGTTGACTGCTGCTGTAGAATGCAGCCGATTAGAAGGCATTATTCCTGCCTTGGAAACTGCTCACGCTTTTTCTGTTTTGAAAGATCTAGAATTGAAACCAACAGATCGTGTGGTGATCAACTTATCAGGTCGTGGTGATAAAGATATGGACACCTATATGCGTGAATTGAAACTCAACGAACTTTAAGCTATGCAGAACAAACTGACCCAACTATTTGCTAGCAAGCCTAAGAATTTGCTCAATATATTTTTTACCGCTGGTTACCCTAAACTTGAAGACACAACGGTTATTTTAAAAGCCTTGGAAGAATCCAAAGTGGACTTGGTAGAAATCGGTATTCCCTTTAGTGATCCGCTGGCAGATGGGCCTACGATTCAAGAGAGCAGCAAAAAGGCGCTGGAGAATGGTATGTCCATTGAAAAGCTGTTCACCCAATTGGAACAATTCAAAAATGAAAATCCAGATTTCAATACGCCAATCTTGTTGATGGGATATTTGAATCCCGTGATGCAATTTGGACTGGATAAGTTCTGCGCACGTTGTGCTAGCGTTGGCATGGATGGATTGATCATCCCAGATTTACCCATGTATTCATATCAGATGGAGTTCAAGGATACTTTTGAGAAGCATAACATTTCTAATGTATTCTTGGTGACGCCACAGACTTCAGAGAAACGTATTAGGGAGATTGATGCCAATTCGACCGGCTTTATTTATGCAGTGAGCAGCGCCAGCACCACAGGTACAAAAGCAGATTTCTCTGCCGCTGCAGACTATCTGGGAAGATTGCGAGACATGAATTTGAACACTCCAGTCTTAACCGGTTTTAATATCAAGAACAAGCAAAACTTTCAGGATGCCTGCAACTATGTGGACGGCGCAATCATAGGTAGCGAGTTTATCAGACAAATTTCTGACAGCTCAGACCTCGAGAGAACTGTTTCAGAGTTTGTAAAATCTATTAAAGGTTAAATTATTTGTAAGTACGCTTTCGCGAAAGCGTAACACCTATTACATTTGCACTGCAATGAATAACAACGCAACACATCACCATCATTTTGACACTTACCTGTAGGCGAGCAAAAAATGTATTGATGTAACTCAACATATTTAAAAACCCGTCTATTTCAGGCGGGTTTTTGCATTTCTGCGCAGGCAGAAATCTCTGACTCGGGAAACCTGAAGCGACCGAATCAGATGAAAACAATAGTTTCATGATTTTCCCCTTTGGGGAAATGTCCGCAGGACAATGGGGCCAATAATAAAAATTATGATCAGAATAGCAGTACAGAAATCAGGAAGGTTAAGTGACAAGTCGCTACAATTATTAAAAGATTGTGGGATCAAATTTGATAACGGGACACGCAAATTGAGCGCTAAAGCAAAGAACTTCCCAATGGAGATTCTTTTCTTGAGAGACGACGATATTCCTCAATATGTCGCACAAGGCGTGGCAGATCTTGGAATTCTAGGACTAAATGAGGTCGAAGAGAAAGACCAAAAAGTCGACGTGATCAAGCAGCTAGGTTTTGCAGGTTGTAGATTGAGTCTTGCCGTTCAGAAAGATGTCAATTACACAGGTCTGGAATGGTTCAACGGCAAGCGTGTGGCGAGTAGTTATACAACCATCGTCAAAAAGTTCTTTGCCGATAAAAGCATCAACGCAACCACTGAAGAAATAGGTGGCAGCGTAGAAATCGCTCCAGGAATAGGCCTCGCGGAAGGAATTTGCGACATCGTTTCGACTGGTTCTACATTGATCATGAACGGATTGAAAGAAGTAGAAACGGTCATGTACAGTGAGGCAGTTCTTATTTCTAATCCATCATTAAACGATGAGAAAAAAGAGCTATTGGACAAACTCATGTTCCGCATGGATGCGGTCATGAATGCATCTAAAAACAAATACATCTTGCTGAATGCACCTAACGATAAGGTGGATGAGATTTCTGCGCTGTTGCCAGGAATGAAAAGCCCGACGGTATTACCGCTGGCCGAAGAAGGTTGGTGCAGTTTACATTCTGTTATTGAGGAAAATGATTTTTGGAATGTGATTGATCAGCTCAAGGAAGCTGGCGCTCAAGGTATTTTAGTCAGCCCAATTGAAAAACTAATCGTCTGATGGAAATCGTACTCAACCCATCTACGAGCCAGCAGGCTAGTTTATTGGAGAGACCGATGAAACAAAGGTCTGAAGTGGATAGCGCTGTAAAAGACATTATCCGACTCGTGCGCGATAATGGCGATCAGGCATTGATTGCATTTGCACAGCAATTTGACAACGCCACCATTACAGATTTGAGAGTCTCTGCTCAAGAAATTACCGCGGCAGCTGCTCAAGTTCCAGCAGATTTGAAATCTGCAATCCAGACAGCCTACGACAACATCTATAAGTTTCACCAGGCTTGTTTTACTCGTGAATATCCAGTAGTAGAAACCATGCCTGGCATGACGTGCTGGAGAAAATCATTGCCTATTCAAAAAGTAGGATTGTATATTCCTGGAGGCTCGGCACCGCTGTTCTCGACAGTTTTGATGCTGGCAGTACCTGCAAAAATTGCTGGAAACAAGCAAGTAGTCCTTTGTAGCCCAACGGATGAGCATGGAAATATAAATCCAGTGGTTCTGTACACCGCAAGTCTTTGTGGCGTCACAGAGATCTATAAAGTTGGCGGTGCTCAGGCGATCGCTGCCATGACACACGGCACGCAAAGCGTTCCAGCGGTACACAAGATTTTTGGTCCTGGTAATGCTTTTGTCACTAGAGCAAAAGAATTGGCACAGCAGCAAGGTGTCGCGATCGACATGCCGGCTGGACCTAGCGAGGTTTTGGTCATTGCAGATCAACACGCTAATCCAGAATTCGTGGCTTCAGACTTGTTAGCTCAAGCAGAACACGGTCACGATTCCCAAGTAATTCTACTTACAGATTCTGAGAAACTTGCTAAGGATGTAGACGATGCAGTAAAGTCTCAAATAAGCACGCTTTCGCGAAAGCAAACTGCCGAAGCTGCCCTGCAGAATAGTAGAACTATCGTGTTACAAAGCATTACAGAATGTGTAGCCTGGTCTGATGTATATGCACCAGAGCACTTAATTATCAACACACAAGATGCTGAGGCAGTAGCAAATCAAATCGAAGTAGCTGGCTCCATATTTATAGGTTCTTACACTTGTGAGAGCTTGGGCGATTATGCCAGCGGCACCAATCATACCTTGCCTACTTACGGTTATGCAAGGAATTACAGCGGTGTGTCTGTCGATAGCTTTGTCAATAAAGTGACCTACCAGAAAGCGACCGCTCATGGGTTACAAAACCTAGGTCCTGCTGTTGAAATCATGGCAGCCGCCGAAGGTCTGGATGCGCATAAAAATGCGGTGAGTGTAAGATTAAAAAGTTTAGAAAATAACGATTAGCAGATTCCGCCCTGCGGCGGAATGACAATACAAGAATGAGTTTCAATTTAAAAAACATAGTCCGCAAAAACATCTGGGATTTAAAGGCCTACTCTAGCGCACGCAGCGAATTCAAATTGTATGGCGATGTCTCGCCAGCGAGAGAATCTGCCGAGAGCAAAAAGGAGCTTACGCTACTAGATGCTAACGAGAATCCTAACGATCCAAAAGCTCATAACTCTGAACTCATAACTCCTAACTTAAACAGATATCCAGATCCATTGCAAAGTGAGATCAAGGAAATATTGAGCGAGCAAAAAGGCATATCTACTGATCAGATTTTTGTGGGTAACGGTAGTGATGAAGCCATTGACCTGCTCTACCGCATTTTTTGTGAGCCTGAAAAAGATAGTGTAATTACGTGCCCGCCTACTTATGGAATGTACGAGGTGAGTGCAGCGATCAACGATGTAAAGGTGATCGAGGTGCCTTTGAATGAACGCTTTGAATTGAACGTGAAACAGATCCTGAAACGAGTTCAGGATGACAAGTCGGTAAAGCTTTTATGGATCTGTTCTCCTAATAATCCTACAGGAAATATACTGCTCAAAGCTGATTTGGAACACGACTGGCAAGCAGAAAACTATACCAAAGGCGGCATGATGGACATGCCGTACAATCCAGAATTTGAAGCTGAATTAAAAGAGAATAAAAAACTTATGGACCAGCTCATCGGTAGATTTGACGGTATCGTGGTGGTAGATGAAGCCTATCAGGATTTTACAGAGAACCAAAGTTTTATCAGTAGACTGGAAGATTATCCTAATCTAGTGGTGCTGCAGACCATGTCAAAAGCACATGGACTAGCAGGCGCACGAACAGGTTTTGCTTTTGCCAGCAAAGAGATCATCGCACTTTTCAATAAGACAAAACCGCCATACAATGTCAATGAGCTTTCTCAGAAAGCAGTGGTAGCTGCTCTCAAGAATATTGACAAAACAAGATCACAAGTAGAAGAATTGATCGACAACCGTGAAATCCTCATTGCCGATTTGCAACAACTTAGCTTCGTAAAACAAGTGTTTCCTAGTGAGGCGAACTTTGTTTTGGCAGAGGTTGAAGATGCGACCGCGGTTTACAATTACCTGAAAGACAAATCTCTGATTGTACGTAACCGTAGCAGTCAGATACAGAATACGTTGCGATTTACGGTTGGAACTAGGAAAGAGTGTGAGGCGTTGATGGAGGCGTTGAAAGAATATAAAAACAGTTAGTTGAATTAAAAAAGCGAAGCCGTCCAGCGATGGCTTGACTCATGAAAAAAGTATTATTTATAGATCGCGACGGGACCATCGTCAAGGAGCCGCCAACTGATTATCAGCTGGATAGTTTTGAGAAGCTGGAGTTCTTGCCTATGGCAATTACCCAATTGCACCGTATTGCACGAGAGTTGGATTATGAGCTGGTAATGGTGACCAATCAGGACGGTCTGGGAACGGATAGCTTCCCTGAAGATACCTTCTGGCCAGTGCATAATTTGATGATGGACATTCTTGAAAAAGAAGGCGTGACATTTAGTGAGGTTTTGATTGATCGTTCTTTTCCAGAACAGAACGCACCGACTCGCAAACCTCAAACTGGTTTGTTGACACACTATATTAAAGGCGACTATGACCTTGCCAACAGCTTTGTCATAGGCGATCGCAACAGCGATATGCAGCTCGCCAAAAATTTGAGCTGCAAAGGAATTCAGCTGCCATCGATTACAGACGACACGACTTTTGAAGACGAATTGGTTGTTTTAAAAACCGATTCTTGGAAAGATATTTTTCAGTTTTTAAAAGGTCAACCGCGCAAAGTATCGGTAAGCCGTAAAACCAATGAAACCGATATCAACATCACGCTCAATCTGGACGGCTCTGGAAACGGAACGATAGATACAGGTTTGAAATTCTACGATCACATGCTGGAGCAATTGCAGCGCCATGGTTCGCTGGACTTGGATATCAAAGTGAACGGTGATCTGGAAATCGACGAGCACCACACCATTGAGGACACCGCTATTGCGCTAGGTGACGCTTTCGCGAAAGCGTTATCCTCTAAAAAAGGGATTAATAGATATGGGTTTTTGTTACCTATGGACGACTCATTGGCCAAAGTAGCAATTGATTTTGGCGGAAGACCATGGATCGTTTGGGAAGCAGAATTTAAAAGAGAATACGTGGGCGATATGCCAACCGAATTGTTTTTCCACTTTTTCAAATCCTTCAGCGATGCAGCAAAGTGTAACTTGAATATGAAAGTGGAAGGCGACAATGAGCACCACAAAATTGAGTCGCTGTTCAAAGCTTTTGCGAAAGCGATAAAAATGGCAGTCAAACAAACAGGTGACGGTAAATTACCTAGCACTAAAGGCACATTATGATTGCAATCGTAAAATATAACGCAGGAAATATAGGCAGCGTGACAAATGCGCTCAATCGGCTGGGCGTGAAAAATAAAGTCACGGATGATTCTGCGGAATTGAAAACCGCCGACAAAGTGATTTTCCCAGGAGTTGGCGAGGCTGGTACAGCGATGAACTATTTGAAAGAACGAGGATTAGATCAGGTTTTGAAAAGCTTGGATCAGCCGTTTCTTGGTATATGTCTTGGCATGCAATTGATGTGCAACCACAGTGAAGAAGGTAACACAGAATGTCTAGGAATTTTTGACACAAACGTCAAGCTGTTTCAATCCAAAGAGTTCAAAGTGCCGCATATGGGATGGAACAGTTTGAATACTGAATATCGATCAACGAATGACGAATTTGGAATTGAGAACAATCAAAAATCAAAAATCGTTAATCAGCAATCGTTAATCCTGCAAAGCTTACCGCAGCAGGCAGATGTGTATTACGTGCACTCCTATTATGCGGAGCTATGTGAGGATGCTGCTGCTACTTGCGATTACATTTTGCCTTTTAGCAGCATGCTGCAAAAGGATAATTATTATGCGACGCAGTTCCATCCTGAAAAGAGCGCTGGAGTTGGTGAGCAGATTTTGAAGAATTTTATTTCCTTATGAGAATAATACCAGCGATAGATATCATTGACGGGAAATGCGTGAGGCTTTCTCAAGGTGATTACAATCAAAAAACGGTCTATAATGAAGATCCGCTAGAGGTGGCTAAGGAATTTGAAGCCAATGGTATTCAATACTTGCACCTGGTCGATCTTGATGGAGCCAAGAGCGCTCATGTGGTCAACTGGAAAATATTGGAGCGTATAGCTAGTCAGACCGATTTGAAGGTTGATTTTGGCGGTGGCGTGAAAACAGACGACGATATAAAAGTTGTTTTTGAAAGTGGTGCCAAACAAGTTACGGGTGGCAGTATAGCCGTTAAAGATCCTGAGACTTTTGAAGGATGGATCGAGAAATACGGCAGCGATAAAATCATACTTGGTGCAGACGCAAAGGATGGCATGATTGCCACACACGGTTGGCTAGAAAGTAGCGAGTTGGAAGTGGTAAAATTTATCAAAGAATGGAATAAAAAAGGCATTGAATACGTCATTTGTACGGATATCGCCAAAGACGGTATGCTTGCTGGGCCAAGCTATGATTTGTATAAAAAGATTCTTGACCTCAACACGACAAGTCCAGCAGAGGCCATCATCCCATCAGCAGATGATTTTGACGACGGCATTAAACTAATCGCCTCTGGTGGTGTGGCCGTTGCAGATGATCTACATCGCTTACGCGAAATGGGTTGTGAAGGAGCAATCGTAGGAAAAGCTTTTTATGAAGGTAGAATCAGTTTCAAAGAGTTGAGAGAATTTATATGAGCCTCAAAAAAAGAATTATACCATGCCTAGACATCAAGGATGGTCGCACCGTCAAAGGAATAAACTTCGTTGGACTGCGCGATGCTGGTGATCCAGTACAGTTGGCACAGCAGTATGCCGATCAAGGTGCTGATGAATTGTGCTTTCTCGACATCACGGCTACCGTAGAAAAACGGGAAACGCTTGTACCACTAGTCCGCGAGATCGCTGCTGTGTTGAATATTCCGTTCACCGTTGGTGGTGGCATTAATGATGTCAAACTCGCCAAAGAAATCATCAAGGCTGGAGCCGATAAAATTGCGGTCAATAGCGCCGCCGTTCACAGACCTGAATTGATCAATGAATTGGCTGCCGAATTGGGAAATCAGTGTGTGGTGGTGGCTGTCGATACTAAGCGTATAGCGTTAAGCGATAAAGCGAAGCCGTCCCTCGACGGCTGGAAGGATAAGGTGTTTGTCTCTGGTGGTCGCACGGAAACTGACAAAGAAACAATAGCGTGGTGTACAGAATGTGAGCAACGTGGTGCTGGAGAGATTTTGCTAACAAGCATGGATCACGATGGTACTAAAAACGGATTTGCTTTGGAGATTACGGATACGCTTTCGCGAAAGCTAAATATACCGATCATCGCATCTGGTGGTGGTGGTACGGCTGCTCATTTTGAGGAATTATTCAAAGATACCCATGCCAGCGCAGGACTCGCGGCAAGTATATTCCATTTTGGTGAGTTACCAGTGCCTGAATTGAAAAAGCAATTGGCAGACGCTAATGTAGAGGTGAGAATAGTTATTTAAATGGACATGATGAAACCAGATTTTTCTAAATACAATGATGGACTTGTTCCCGCAATCATCCAAGACGCTTCCAGCGGTAAGGTTTTGATGTTGGGATACATGAATGAAGAAGCCTATCAAAAGACCGTAGACGATAAACGCGTGACCTTTTTTTCACGCAGTAAAAATAGACTGTGGACTAAAGGCGAGACTTCCAAAAATTATCTGGATGTCATGAGTATGGCTTTGGATTGTGATCAGGATGCAATTCTAATCAAAGCTCACGCCCATGGCCCGACTTGTCACACAGGTAGCGAATCCTGTTTTGATGCAAATAGCAGCAATGAAGATGATGAAATGTTACGTTTTCCTGCCTCGCCGGCAGGCAAGCGCAAAAGCGAGATCCTGAAACAAGTTCAGGATGACAAGTTCACCATCAACGATCTTGAAAAAACCATTCATCAAAGAATTGATGACAAGGTAGAAGGTTCTTACACGTACTCATTGATCCAAAAAGGGATTAATAAAGTGGCTCAAAAAGTAGGCGAAGAAGCGGTAGAAACCGTTATAGATGCCATCAACGGCAAGGATGAAGACTTTCTTTATGAAGCGGGCGATTTGATGTATCACTATCTCGTTTTACTCAAAGCTAAAGGATACTCGTTAGCTGATATTGAAGTTGAGTTGGCAAAGCGTCATGGCAAGTAGTTGCCATTTGAAGCGATTCAAGCGGTATAAAAATCATTGCTTGAGCCTATGACTATTATTGGAATAACTTTAAACTAATTCCTAGAGGTATTACCGTCAAGATTTTCAAAATTTCTGAGCTCGACAGGATTGTTTCATAATTCTAAGCTAGCTAACGTTGGTGAATAAGAAACTAACATTCAACTTTTTTATAAAACAAAGAACCACGCTTGCTAGCGTGGTTTCTTGAATAATAGTGACCTCGACAGGATTGCTGCGCGTCCTGACAAAGCTCCGCTTTGAGAATACCACAAACAAAAAAACGCTCAAGTAAACTTGGCGTTTTTTCTTATTGCGGTATTCATTCGTGACCTCGACAGGATTCAAACCTGTAACCCTCAGAGCCGAAATCTGATGCGCTATTCAGTTGCGCCACGAGGCCTGTTATAGTATCAAAGATACTTTCATTTATCAAATAAGATTAGTAATCTCAAATTTGATTGCATTAATCTTCATCACTCTCTTCAACCACCAGATAATCAAGATTTAGTGCATTGAATTTCTGGTTGAATTGCTTGATATCATCAGAGAGTACTTTGTTGAATTTTGCTAATTCTGTTTCAATTTCTGCGCTTAATTCATCACGCACCGCAATCATTTGCTGCGTTGGTGCAAAATCTCCTACTGAAGCTAGTGCATTCAAATGAGCTAATTTATTGGTCAATCGTATTGGGAAATTCAATGGATCTTGACCACTGCGATTTTGAGTTTGGTAGAGTGCCTTTTCTACCTCATCAAATTTAGTAAGCATTGTGTCTGCTAACTCAACCATTTCCTTGACGCCATCTTCCTCGCGATCTCCATATGCTGTTTTAAAGGCTTTGAGTTTCTTGTTGAAATCTCGGATTTTCTCAATGGATTTATGCGCCTCGTCAACCGTTTCATTGACAGAATCAACAAAGTCAAATTGAGATTGCATATCTGCTGCTGTCGCTTCACTATTGGGCGCTGCTACGATTTCAATGTTGCGTTCTAAAGATTCTTGCGGTGTTTCCAAAACTACTTTGTACGTGCCAGGCGTTGCCCGAGGTCCTGTAAGATCTGCCCACCATAGGATCATGCCTGGCAATTCTTTGGCACCATCATATTCTGTATCCCAATTGAACATGTTAGAACCTGCATCTACCTTCAACTTGTTCTTCTTGTCATAGGTACTGTATTCTTTAATGAGCTTATCGTTGCTATCATAAAACTTAAGTGCCACACTATCTGTTGCCATTGCCTCTGGAATATAATAATGCACTTGGACTCCAGCAGGATGATTAGTTCCCGATGTCAATGATGATCTACCACCACGACCAGCCATGCGGTACGCCGTTTTGGGTGCAAATAGCTGTAATGATTCTGCAGTGGTTTGCTTGTTACGCTTTCGCGAAAGCGGTATCATCTTCAAGCCCTGTCTCACTAATTCTAAATCGTCATGGATCCAAAGGCTGCGACCCTGTGTAGCGACAACGAGATTGTTCTGTTTTACCGCAAGATCTGTGATAGGTACGATGGGTAGATTCATCTGGAAGCTAGACCAGTTATCACCATTATCGTCGCTGATGTACAGACCAGTCTCGGTTCCAGCATATAGAAATCCTTTTTGTCGATCATCTTCACGCACCACGCGAGTGAAGTGCTCACTAGGAATGCCATCGTTGATTTGTTGCCATGATTTACCATAATCTGTCGTTCTAAATAGATAAGGTTTAAAATCGCCCAGTTTATATCGCGTCGCAGCTAGATAGCAAGTTGCGGCATCGTATCTGCTAGGTTCTATGCTGTTGATTTGTGCCCATTCTGGTAGTTTTTTAGGGGTAATATTATTCCAACTTTGCCCACCATCTTTAGATAAGTGAACAAGCCCATCATCACTACCTACCCAAAGCTCACCTTGTTTGACTGGCGATTCTGCCGCAGCAAAGATGGTCCCATAATACTCGACGCTTGTATTATCTTGAGTTATTGGACCACCGCTTGAAACGAGTTTCGTTGGGTCGTTTCTTGTCAAATCGTCTGATAATGTCTGCCAGCTCTCGCCCTCGTTGGTTGTGACGTGCACATGATTTGAGAAAGCATAAAGTTTGTTAGGTTCATGCTTAGAAAACAGGATAGGGAAATTCCACTGGAAGCGGTATTTCATATCCTCGGCGCCATGACCCATTGGGTTGTCTGGCCATACATTTACCGCTCTAGTAGATTTTGTCGCGTGATTGTATCTAGTCAGAAAACCGCCATAGCTACCACCGTAAACAATGTCATTGTTCTTAGGATCTACCGCAATGTGTGCGCTCTCGCCACCTGCGGTGCCTTCCCAATCTGCATCTGTAATGGAACCGCCTGTCGTACGGTGAGGTATCCTAATAGTACCGTTGTCCTGTTGTGCCACATAAATGCGATATGGGAATGAATCGTCTGTCGTTACTCTATAATACTGTGCGGTAGGCTGGTTGTGATAAGTACTCCACGTCTCGCCACCATCATAGGTGATTTGTGCACCACCATCATCGCCCATGATCATACGGTCTGGATCTTCTGGAGCTATCCATAAATCATGGTGGTCACCATGAGGCGCGCGTGCGCTGATGAAATTACGGCCACCATCGGTACTTTTATGGTAAGAAACGTTTACTACATAAACCTTGTCCTCGTCTTGAGTGTCCGCATAAATTCTTGTGTAATACCACGCTCGTTGTCTCAGGCTGCGATCATCATTGGTTTTTGTCCAGGTAAGACCACCATCGTTACTGCGATACACGCCGCCTTCATCCTTGTTTTCTACAATGGCATACACGCGATCGCTATTCACCGGCGATACTGTGACACCCATGATACCTAACGTACCTTGGGCAAAACCATCGTTTGTTGAAATCTCCTTCCACGTCTCACCATAATCGGTGCTTTTCCACATCGCGCTGCCATCGCCACCACTACTCAAGCTGTACGGCGTGCGTTGCAGTCTCCATGTTGTTGCATATAGATTGCGTGGATTTGATGGGTCGATAATCAAATCGACTGCGCCAGCCATGTCATTGACATATAATACCTTTTTCCAGTTTTTACCACCGTCGATGGATTTGTAAACACCACGATCTGTAGATTCCTTATAGATATTACCCAGAACGCCTGCGTAAACGATATTATGATCATTAGGATCAATCGCAATGCGAGGTACGTGCCTGCTTTCTGGTAGTCCAGAGAATTCCCAAGTCTTACCTGCATCCACTGTTTTCCATATACCGTAACCACTAGAAACGTTACCGCGCACGGTTTTCTCGCCACCACCTACATAAATCACATTATGATCACTAGGTGCTACGCTTACCGCTCCTATACTACCGCCAAAGTAGCCATCTGAGATATTCATCCACGTCCTACCACCATCCAGCGTTTTCCATACGCCACCACCGGTGCTACCAAAGTAAAATAGGTTAGGTTGTCCAGGCACGCCCGTTACCGCTGCGCTGCGCCCACCACGGAATGGTCCTAGTTGTCTAAACTTTTGTGACTCGTAGAATTTTTGTGCCTCTGGTGGTTCTGGTAACTGTTGAGAATTTGCTTTCGCGAAAGCAAAAACTAAAAAGACATAGGTAACAATGCTTGAAATCTTCATAGTTGCTGGATTTGGGTTAAAGATAAGTATAACTCATAATTTAAAGTTAAGGGAAAAATATACCTACATACAGGAAATAACAATAGGCTGATAAACAGCAATCTAGCTTAATTTCAACTAATGAAAATGAGAGATAACATACCAGTACCAAAAACTGAAAGCGCTAGCGAAGAAAATCAACGATTATTCGAGATTCTTGAAACGCAGCACGGCTTCGTACCCAATTTGATGGCGGTAATGGCTTTGTCTGATACTGCTCCAAGGATGTATCTAGATCAAATCAACCGAACGACGTCTCTCACTACTAGGGAAATAGAAATTATAAATCTAGTGGTGAGCGAGTATCATCAATCGCTGTATTGCTCAAGCTATCATCAAGAGGTAATTAGCGATGAGATATTAACTGCTGACGAAATACTAGCAGTAAGGAATTTCAAATCTACAAACGAAAAGGAACAGTCTCTTATTGATATTGTATTGCGCATCGTGGGCAATAAGGGCAATGTGCCTGACAGATATTTTAAGCAGTTTTTAAATACTGGACATAGCCTAGAACAGTTGGTTGATATCATCATGGTGATTGCCAATAAAACTATTAGTAATTACCTGTATAAGGTATTTGCTTTTCCTATTGATTTTCCCTGGGCGACACCGCTGACCGCTAAAAGTTCCTTCAAACGATACAAGGATCTTGCTACTTCCTATTATCGGGAAAAACGTAACATTAACTAGGAACATCAGGACAGTATTGAGCATGCCTATAGCGGCATCTTTGTACGGTAATTAAAAACAACAATTAAAAATTATATATCATGAGTTATTTAAATGTACCATCGAGAGAAGATGTAAGTCCTGCAAACCAGGCAATATTTGACAATCTGGAAAAGAAAATAGGTTTTGTACCTAATCTATATGCAACTTATGCGCACAGTGAGTTTGGATTAAATAATCTACTACAATTAGGTGGTGCGCCATCATCATTATCTAATAAAGAACAGCAAATCGTTAATCTAACGGTGAGCCAGGTAAACAACTGTGACTACTGTCTAGCAGCACATACCGCAATGGGAAAAGGCGCTGGTTTCAACGACGATCAAATTCTTGAAATAAGAACTGGTCACGCCAGTTTTAATGAGAAGTATGATGCTCTTGCAGCTCTATCTAAAAATATTACCGAGAATAGAGGTTATGCCGATGAACTACATGTGACTAATTTCTTAGAAGCTGGATATACCAAAGAAAATCTAGTCGATGTCATCTTGAAGGTAGGTGAGAAAACCATCTCAAATTACTTGCATAATCTTACTAAGGTACCTGTTGATTTTCCAGCAGCACCATCTCTTAAACCTGAATTAGCCTAAGGTTCACAACGCTTTCATAGTTGGTTTGTAGATAGGTCCCTAATCTTGATTTAAGATTAGGGATCTATTGATTTTACGAATTCCTAAAAGCCAGCGGCGATGTACCTGCATGCTTCTTGAAAAACTTAGAGAAATGACTAGGTTCATTATACCCTAGTTCATAAGCGATTTCTTCTGCAGTTTTGTCTGAATATAGTAGCAGTCGTTTAGCCTCTGCGGTGATGCGGTCATTAATTATTTTTAATGGACTGCGCACATCATGTTTTTTGAAAAAGTTGCTGAGTGTCTTGGGTGACTTGAAAAGCATCTCGGCATAGTCTGCAACTTGATGTTTCTCTTTATAATGTTGCTCAACAAGGATATTGTATTTGCGTATGAGATCAACTTGCTTTACAGACATGTCGTTGACGTTTTCTAATCTTTTGACAAGTCTAGTTCCTGTAATCAGCATACGTTTGAGAAGCGTGCGCAGCATCTCGCCCTGAATGTTGTCTTTAATCTCAAATTCTTCCTGAAATAACACCAACATCGCATCCATGGATTTTTGCTCTTTCTCGCTCAAATCTATGATCGGTGCTGTGGACGAACCATAGAATAATAATCCCATACAAGATACCTCGCTATCATGATCTTTAATGCAGTAGAACTCGCGATTGAAGACATAGGCAATAAGGCCGTAGTTGTCTTTTGGAATCTCGATGACATTCACTGGTGTGCAAAAAAGCACTTGGTTTTCAGTTAGCGTCACATCATAACCATCGACCACAATTTGCTGTGAACCATGAGTACACCAAACGATTTTATAGAGATTCTTTTCTTTAAGTAAGTGTAAGGATGGACCACATTGAAAGCTTGTAACCGTAAACTGGCCTTCTTCTTTTATATTATGATAATCAAGTTTCATGACTTAAATATACTCAAAAGCTTGATGCAACTATTTGAGATTTTTTCTCATGTTCCTGATGCTTTGTGCGTTTACAACTTTAAATCCATTTCGCTTAAGTTTTGACGCCGCGATACCACTGCGACCGCCCATAGCGCAATAAACAACAATAGGTTTATTCTTATCTAGTTTATCCATTTGTGCATCAATTCCCTGCACAGGAATATTGATCGATCCTTCTATGTGATCGCTATTATATTCTGACGCTGTGCGCACATCTAGTAGTGTCGCATCCTGCTCAACATAGTCTTTTATTTTACTGCTCTTGTTTTTATTGAAAAATCCCCACATGTGGCTAACTGTTTTTGGGTTAGTACGCTTTCGCGAAAGCTACATTACATTAACTCTCTAACAACTCATCAATTTCAGAGATCAACAACCACTGTTCTGCGTGATTGTTTTGAACCTCATCTCGCAATTTGCGCAACGTATCGTCATTGATCTTGTCTTCTTCCCTATAATGACGCACCTTTTTATAAAGTTCTTGTAGCGATTGTTCTTTCTTGCTTATGGGGTTTTTGGCGGTCGTTGTCTCGCTCTCATGGTAGATTAAATCAAAGCTGTGATAGTCTGCAGGACCAGCGTAGGCGCTCACGATATCCTTGCCCACCGCTAGATTGAGCACGCCGTCGACCGGCGAGAACAGTACTTCATCCTTGTAGGTGATTGTACAATCTGTAAACTGTATCAACATGAGCTTGCCGTTGAGATTGCGCATTCCCGTGATGTTCAATCCTTCTACACGTATGCCGCTCTCATAGGTAAATTCAATGCGCTCGTTGTCATAAAAATTATAAGCTTGTAAATCTCGCGGCCCCATATCCTCAATTGCAAGATTGATACCTTTGAGTTTACCTACTGGCGATAAAAATCCTTGATGATGAGTCGCTGTACCATGTCCTATGAGTTCTTTCTCACGGTAGGCGAGTGCAGTTTTTCCCGTTGTCTCAAAGAAGATTACTTCTTGATCCTCATTTTTAATCATCCTGGTAAACACGCCAGAAACCTGTAGCCCAGTACTTAATTCAATAGTTCCCAGACTTTTTGAATCAATGAGCTTTTGCAATCCACGATGACCGCCTTTGCGCACTGCCATGGTATTGGCAAACTCTTCCAGCACCTCGCTCAAATGAGCAAAGTTGGGTGTGACATAAAGATGTGGTTGCTTGCGTGTGATGTCAAAATCCTGGTAGGCTGCATCAATGCTGTAAGATCGTTTCTCGACTTCAGGCTCCAAGCAGCTCTTGCTCTCACCTATGCTGGAAAGTAGTCCAGCACCGTATAATTTAGGATCTTCTAGCGTTCCTATCAATCCATACTCGACCGTCCACCAGTGCAGGTTACGTATGAGCGCCATTTCACTGGGCTCCACTTTTTTATTTTGCAGCTCATCAACCAGATTCTCTGCCTGTTCTATTTGATTCTTAAGATCGTTGTCATTCTCGCCGGATCGTTGTTCTTTAAGTATCGACAGCCGGCGCACCGCTTCATACATCTCATGATCGTGTGCGCTAGAGATTGCCTTGCTACCTATCTCACCAAAACGTCTTAAATACTCCGCATAATCTGGACTGGCGATGATAGGTGCATGACCAGCAGCCTCGTGAATGATGTCAGGTGCTGGCGTATATTCAATATTTTCAAACTTGCGTATGTCTGCCGCGATTACCAGAATCTTATAGGCTTGAAATTCCATAAAAGCTGCTGGTGGTATAAATCCATCTACGGCAACGGCAGCCCAGCCTATCTCCTTGAGAATACGATTCATTCCATACATTGATGGAATTTCCTCGATGGATATTCCCGTTTTGCGAAGTCCAGCCATGTAGGATCCATGCGCTACCTGGGATAGATACTCTACATTCTTACGCATCACGTGTCGCCATACCGCTTGATCCTGTGCGGTATATTCCTCATAATTTTGCGGCTTGATAAACTGCTTGAGATGCGGTGGCAACCGCTCAATAAGTGGATTGCTGGGTATTTTCTTATCCATGAATGCGTGAGTTGGCTCAAAGCTACTTTAAAAAAGATACTTTCGCATCATATCTTTACCACGTGACCCATCGCCAAAAGCAAATTTTTAAGACCGCAGCCGTGCTTTTTAAAGAACGCGGTTACAGCGCCGTGACCATGCGTGATGTCGCGGCAGCTATGAATATCAAGGCAGCAAGCTTGTACAATCACATATCTGGGAAACACGAGATTTTAGCCAGCCTTGTTCTTGAGGTGGCTCATAAGTTCTCAAGTGGTATGCATGCAGTACGGTTGGATGGTGATTCCGCTTTTGCGAAAGCTGAAAAACTTATAGATCTACACATACAAATTGCCGTTGATCATACAAATGCACTCGCGGTTCTCAATACTGACTGGATGCATCTAGAGGGCAAGACATATGAGGAATACATCGCTTTGCGCAAAAAGTATGAGCAGGATTTTAAAGAAATTCTAGAACAAGGGATAGCCAGTAGTGAATTTAAAAAGATGAATGTGGATACTATGCTTTTCAATCTTCTCAGCACATTGCGATCCATTTACCTATGGATACCAAAAAAATCGACCACGCAAGTGGCCGATTTAAAGAATGAACTTCCTGTCATCTTGTTGACTGGAATAAGTAACTAGTTTGCTTTTTGCTCTTCTAGCGTTGGGTAATCTGTGTAGCCTTCACGACCTGTACTGTAGAAAGTTTCTTGATTCCAGTCAGCGGTTTCTGCCTTGAGTTCAAAACGGTGTACGAGATCTGGATTTGAGATAAACAGCTTGCCGTAAGCGACACAATCTGCATGACCACTCTCAATTACGGCATTACCTGATTCTCTATCAAACTCGTTGTTTATCATCAAATTGCCATCATACATGGGTCTAAAGTGTTGGGCAATGTCAGTCACTAGAAAATCAACATCGCTCACATCTGTAAATGGCTCGCTCAAATGAATATAAGCTAGTTTGTGTGGGTTCAATCTTTTGATCAAATACTCAAAAAACGGAATGGTATCAGGCGTCGCCTCGATTCCAAAAGTGCCGTGCAGCGATGGATTGAATCGGCAGCCTATGTGACCTTCAGGGAAATGTTGTTTTACGGCATCTAATACCTCAAAGAAAAAGCGTGCTCTATTCTCGTGAGAACCACCATACTTGTCGTCTCTCAAGTTTGCATTCTTATTGAAGAACTGATGAATTAAATACCCATTAGAACTATGAATTTCTACACCATCAAATCCAGCGCGGTAGGCTCGTCCAGCGGCATCACCAAAACTCTCTACCACCATTTGAATTTCTTCATAGGTCATCGCGTGTGGTTCTACCGTTTGTTGCTTATCGCCTTTAGGGCCGCGCATTTCTGCATTAGGGTTGACTGCGCTTGGTGCCCACGGTTTTTTACCATCATGAAAGTCTGGTAGCGACATTCTACCTACATGCCATAACTGTAAGAATATTTTACCACCTTCATCGTGCACACTGTCAACCACACGTTTCCAACCAGCTTCTTGCTGGTCGTTGAAGATTCCTGCGACGTTGTAATAACCTCTTGCGCCGCGAGCAACCTCGCTACCTTCAGTAATAATGAGACCAGCGCCAGCGCGCTGAGTGTAGTAATCTACATGCTTTTGTTCTGGAGATTGGTGTTCATTATCGGCACGACATCTGGTCATGGGTGCCATGATGACGCGATTCTTAAGTTTTACGCTTCCTAGACTTATGGGTTGTAGTAATGGTTGATCTATGCTCATGTTTTTTATTTTCAAGTTAAGCCAGCCATAAGCGATGTATGCCAATCTAGCGTTAAACGCAGCCTTTGTAATTGTTAAGGTAATTCTGGTAATCTCGTACGCACGGATTTAGGTCATCTGTGGACGATACCTATAACAATGCACGATCATAAGTATCTTAATGTTTGAAAACAATCCACGATACATAAAGGTAGAGATGGAAATACTTTTAAAAAGAAAGCCGCCATCACGAGACATATCATGCTCTTGATGTTTAACATCGATGTACCGAAAAATTGACGAATTCATTTGGTAAAGGTTTGCTGTCTTAAAACACCAGGCTTGAAAAGACTGGCAGCGTATTTGCAAAAAGGAGCGCGACGAGGATCTAAATTTAATCCTACTATGGTCACGAATGAATATTTCAATAGTGATAGAAAACTCGTTTTCACACTGAACCTAAAATCTTTTTTTTCTATCACAAACTTGACAGTCATAAATAAGAGTAGATCTTGTGACACTACTGAGAGTGTGGCTTGCTTACGGCATTTAATAAATTTTAACAACTTTATTAAATAAATTGTTAGTTCCTACTAACAATGCACTTGCTATAGCAAATGGAGACATGTTGATTCATACCTTATCAACTTTATGAATGATAACCATCCAGTACGTATTCTAAAGAAAAAATTGCTGACTATAGATAAAGTACTGTTTACCAGTATTTTAACCAATGATAATAATATCGATAAAAGTTATGTATCGTGTTGAAAAACTTGCTTAAACGCGTATTATATCGATAAATTAGTTTTCAACGAATTGTAAAAAATCAAATACTATATCATTGTAAATCAGAAGATAAGATGTATGAAGTATATAGCTAAATTATTCTTTATTGCTGTTATGACGACTAATGCACAAGTTGGCATCAACACATCAACACCACAAGAATCCCTGCATGTAGCAGGTACAGTGCGCATAGAAACAACAAATCAAGCTTCGGTGAAGACTACAAAGCTTTTTGGACTTAATGATGACGGCACGTTGAGAGAAATAGAGGTAGGAGAAAACTTAGTGCTTACTAATAATGTCCTGCACGCAAGACCTTATGATCATTCATTTGGGCAAATAAATTTGACCGTAAAAGATAATAACAATGTGGACCTATTACTCGACCCAGGAGAGGCCAACTTTGGAAAAACAATAATAAGAGTGAACAATTCTTCAGGTGAATCTCAAATTACAGGCTTCACAGATGGCTACGATGGACAGCATATTTGGCTTTATGCAGTCTCTGGAACTCTAAAACTAATTCCCAACGATACTGGTTCCAGCAATGGTAACCAGATTGAAGTCAATGAAAAACCTGCTGCAAAATTGTGGGCTATGATTGAAGTAATTTATGATGGTACCCGTGGCAAATGGATTATAATGCAGAGTCATGCTTAATAATGCATTCAGGTAATTAGTTATTTGAAAGGATTAAGGCTGCTTGAATTTCATGTTACAACTACATCAGCGGTCTCCGTCTTAAGATCATCCTTATGCCTATAACGATGCACGATCATAAGTATCGTGATAATCAAGAATAATCCACCACCCATAAGAAAGGTGTAGGTAGTTATGGTCTCAAAAAGAATACCACCCATGACCAGGCCTATCATGCTGGCGATGCTGCCCATGGATGTTCCAAAACCTTGAATGGTTCCTTGCGTTTTCTTAGTTCCTGTAGCCGACAATAAGCTCAAGAAACTAGGCCACATCAATCCGTTACCTATGGATAGAATGGTGTTAGCTACATAGAGCATGACGATACTCTCAAAAGTCAATAAACTAAAACTGATGGCTAGACATAGTGATCCAATCAAAACTAATGTGTGACTGTTGATACGCTTGGAAAGCCAATTTAAAATTGGACCTTGTACCACCACCATGATCAAACTAGAATAAGCTAGAAAAATTCCTAGTTCAATTGCTGTCCAATCCAGCAAGGTATTTGCATAAATCGGCAGCCCAGCATAAAACAGACTGAACGCAAAAAAGGTCAAAAAGTAAATACTGAACAGCAGCGGTATTCCAGATATTTTGATGATTCTTTTGAAAGCAACAGCATCTTCATCTTGCTGCTCTTCTTCACCTTCGGTATAACAGTCTTTATGTTCTACCTGAAAAAATCTTCTGATATTTCTCAGGCTTATTTTTCTGGTATCTACCGCGCATGGATTGCTTTCTTCAAGCCTGTAATGGATCACGAAGATTGCAATCAATGAGATGATTGCGGCTATGATGATGGGTAGCAACTCCTCAAGAAATGTTGTGGCTAACAATCCTGCCACCGCTGGTCCTAAGACAAATCCCAAGCTGGTGCTGGCGCCCATCTTCCCAAAATTTGAATTGCGATTCTCGTCATCAGAGATATCAGAGAGATAGGCATTTGCTACAGATACATTGCCACCGGTAAAACCATCAAAGATCCTTGCGATAAAAATCACGATCAGCGGCAAGGTCATCACATAGTTTCCAGTAATTTCTGATTCTTGTGACCATAGGTCTGTTTCTGGAAGCAAGAAGGCTAGGATGAACAAAGACCAGGCGAGAAAAGTTCCTGCCTGCGAGATGATCAAAACCTTCTTACGCCCTATGCGGTCTGATAATTTTCCTAAAATAGGTGCACCTATAAACTGAAAAAACGGATACATCGCACCTAGAATCCCGTAAATAAAACCATTGCCGCCAAAGTCTGTAACAATGTAAATGAGAATAGGAATAACAACACTATAGCCTAATATCCCAATAAAATTGACCATTAAAATCGGGAAGATCTTTGACCTTAATAATGATGCCATAAAGCGTGTACTTGACCTTAAAGATACTCATTGTCAGAGTGAGCTAATCAACCTTGCAAAAAGGTAAAACTAGTTATCTATCTTTTAATTCCTCAAGGTATTTGTGCCATACCTTTTCTGCTTCTTTCATGTCATCATTGCGATGTGGATGATGCTTGGAACGCTGTTCCATGGTAACACAAATTTGCTTGCCATGCGCGAGATCGATCTCTCCTTCATCGAGCAGTCTCTCAACTTTTTCCACGCTTTCTTCGGCTTTTTCTTTATCCTTGAAGCCTAAGCCTTCGACGGTGCTTGCTGGGTTATCGTCTGTGTAAAGGTTTTCTGATTTTGACATTTTTTATTTTCAAGCTACAAACAAACCCAAAATCTGAACTTCTACTTTTCAGACATTTAACGTGAGGCAATAAAAAAGGCCTCTGAAATTCAGAAGCCCTTATCACTTTACTTGTTCGATCTATGAATTCAGTTTTTGCTTGACGATGGTGCTTATCGTGCGACCATCTGCCTTACCTGCCAGCAATTGATTTGCTCTGCCCATGACTTTACCCATGTCTTTCATTCCATTAGCACCAGTTTCATCTATGACTTGTTGCACGACTGTAGCAATCTCGTCTTCAGACATTTGCTCTGGTAGGAATTGCTCTAGTACTGCAGCTTGCGCTAGCTCTGGTTCTGCGAGATCATTGCGGTCTTGCTCAGTAAAGATTCTTGCGCTGTCTTTTCGTTGTTTTACCAACTTCTGGACGAGTTTTATCTCTTGCTCTTCACTTAACTCTGCCGCGTCACCCGATGTTTTAGCAAGCAATAGCTCACTCTTTACAGCTCTTAGTGATGCAAGCGCTACTTGATCCTTACTTTTCATGGCCTCTTTCAAGGCTGTCATGACTTTCTTTTCTAAACTCATTTCTTCAATTTCTAATTATTAGCAACAATCAAATACATCAATCTGGATTGTCGTGCAAAAAGGAATTATTGTTAGATCGCAACTGGATCTCATTGTTCTCATCAGTATTCAAGGTGGTTCTTGAGATCGAGGTTCCCGATGGATTCTCGTCTAGCTCTACACCATGACGCTGAAATGCAGGCTTGCTTTCAAGCTCTTCTAACCTGTGTGTTGATTTAAACTTGAAGTTATAGGCATGCATTTTTCTCTTGCGCTCTTCCGCTCTCAATTTCAACACCTCATTGATAGGCATCTCAGTTGGATCTAATTCTTGATCAACAGGTTGAATTGTGGCTGGCGCAGGTGCTTCTGTGACCTTTTTGGTCATGATTTCAACCTCAGCTTGCTCATTTTTTGTTGGCTGTGCTGCGTTCAAGTTTTCCTCAACTTCCATGTAATCGTCTAGTGAGTACTTGCGTATTCCATCATCGGAAACCTCGGTCACTGGGATCACTTCAACGGCATCATTGACCTCGATATCCTCTAATTGGTAGGTGATTTTATCTTCTGGTGCATTTGCGTTCTCATCCTCATGCAGCGGCATATCAAAGTCAAAAAGGATTTGTTCCTTTACCTCAATTTGATCTTCTTCCTGTGGCTGCGTTGCTACTGGTTCTTCTTCTCTTATCGTATAATTGATGGCATCTTGATCCAGCACCTCATCATAAACGACGTTCAGATTCTTGATAAATTCAGTCGTTGGGATCAATGGATTTTCCATGACTGGTGGCATGATCTCTTCTGGCTCTTCATCGCCTAGCTCGTGCAATATGATGACTGGTTCCTCGACCTTTTTTATTGGTTGTGATGGTTGTGGTGTTTCAGCTTTCGCGAAAGCGGAATCATCAACATTATCTTCTTCCTGATCGTCTTGATCCATAATCAATTTGCCTGGTTGCACGTTGCCATTACCGTTGTCCAACACCTGTGTGGTGCGCTGCTCTTCTTCCAGCGTGTGGATGATGCGACGCGTCTCTGTATTTGATATCTCATTTTGCTGTTCTGCATCAAAGCCTGTGGCAATAACAGTCACCGCGATGGCATCACCTAATGATTCTTCCTCGCCTACACCCATGATGATGTTTGCGCCGCCGCCGGCCTCGTTCTGGATATGCTCGTTGATCTCACCTATCTCGTCAATTGTGATCTCCTCAGTTCCAGAAACAATGAGTAGCAACACGTTTTTGGCGCCTGTGATCTTGTTGTCGTTAAGCAATGGGCTGTCCAGCGCCTTGAGAATTCCTTCCTGAGCACGGTTGGATCCAGTTGCCTGGGCACTACCCATGATGGCAGTTCCCGAATTTGACAATACAGTTTTTGCATCGCGCAAGTCAATATTTTGTGTGTAGTGGTTGGTAATAACCTCGGCAATACCTCTTGAGGCCGTAGCGAGTACCTCATCAGCCTTAGAAAATCCAGCCTTAAATCCTAGATTACCGTAAACGTCGCGTAGTTTGTTATTATTAATGATGACCAGCGAGTCCACATTCTTGCGGAATTTCTCAATACCTAATTGCGCCTGCTCGTTTCTCACCTTACCCTCAAACTGGAATGGCGTCGTGACAATACCTACTGTCAATATCTCCATCTCACGAGCGACCTGAGCAATGACTGGCGCCGCGCCTGTACCGGTACCACCACCCATTCCTGCGGTGATGAAAACCATCTTTGTCCTGCGATCCAGCATGTTGCGCACGTCCTCAATACTTTCCTGTGCAGCGCGCTCACCAACTTCTGGATTCGCGCCAGCGCCTAGACCTTCTGTCAAGGTGACGCCTAGTTGTATTTTATTGGGAACTGGGCTGTTCTCGAGTGCCTGTGCATCTGTATTACAAATTACAAAATCCACGCCCTTGATGCCCTGCTGGAACATGTGTTTGATGGCGTTGCTACCACCACCACCTACTCCAATCACCTTGATCACATTGGACTGGTTTTTAGGTAGATCAAAATCAAAATTGCTGAAATCCTCGCTCATAGATTGCTACTTTTACTATTCAATATGTTTATGCGCTTGAGTGGTTTTACCTACTCTGCGTTGTCTAAAAAATCTTTTATTTTTCCTGCCCATCCTTCTAGAAAACCTTTCTTCTGGCTGGGTTGTGTTACAGATGGCCCGTTTGTTTCTGGCTCTTCTTGCTGCTGCTCTTCTTCCAGATTTACTGACTCTGTTTCAATTATTTCTTCTTCTTTATTTGCTTGTGCCTGTAGAGAATTTGCTTCAAGTCCCTTAAGAACCAGACCTACTGCCGTTGCGAATAATGGACTGGTACTTTCTGTATCGCTGTCGCCTGCTAGGTGCTCGTTAGGGTATCCTATACGACTGGGCATACCCGTCACATATTCTGCTAATTGCTTGATGTGTTTTAACTGGCTGCCACCACCGGTAAGGACCACACCAGCGATAAGTTGCTTCTTAGGCTCCTCATGACCGTAGTTCTTGATCTCCACAAATACGGTCTCCAGAATCTCAATCACTCGAGCATGGATAATCTTACTCAAATTCTTGAGTGTGATTTCCTTAGGCTCACGACCACGCAAACCTGGAATGGAAACGATCTCATTTTCTTTATTCTCACCAGGCCATGCACTACCAAATTTTGTCTTGAGAAGCTCTGCCTGCTTTTCAATAATGCTACAGCCTTCCTTAATGTCTTGTGTGATGATGCCACCACCTTGAGGTATCACAGCCGTGTGGCGTATGATTCCATCCTTGAAAATGGCAAGGTCTGTCGTGCCACCACCTATATCGATGAGTGCCACGCCAGCTTCTTTTTCTTCTTGGCTAAGGACAGCTTCGGCACTTGCAAGTGGCTCCAGCGTTACATCAGTAAGATCTAGACCAGCGCTTTTAACACAACGACCTATGTTCTTGATGGATGCAATTTGCCCTACTACCACGTGAAAGTTAGCTTCAAGCCTACCACCGTACATACCAATAGGCTCCTTGATCTCTGATTGACCATCGATCTTATATTCTTGTGGCAAAACGTGAATGATAGCCTCGCCTGGCAACATAACTAGCTTGTAAACCTGCTGGCATAATTTGTCAATATCTTCTTGGGCGATCACCTGCTCACTATCTGCTCTAGTGACATAATCGCTGTGTTGCAAACTGCGTATATGTTGCCCTGCTATACCTACAGTGACTCGCTCTATCTTCATGCCGCTTACAGCTTCTGCCTGAGTGACCGCTTGCTGGATGGATGTAATGGTTTGGGTGATATTGTTCACCACGCCGCGGTGAACGCCTTGACTTTTTGATCTTCCTACACCTAGGATCTCAAGCTTGCCGTACTCATTTTTGCGACCTATCATAGCAACAATCTTAGTCGTTCCTATGTCCAGTCCTACCGCATATTCCTGTGTATCCATTTCTATCTTACTTTTTTATTACTACTACCTGATTATCAAAACGTAAATCCAACCGCTTCACTTCATCCATAGCTTCATTCTTTTCTAGCTGAGCCATCATTGCCTTAAAGTTGTAGAACTTAGTTTGCAAGTCCTCAACATTTCCAAGTGCTATATCAAAATCCAATGCTCTCAAACTACAAATGACATTCTCGCTATTACTCATATCGATTTGCGTCACCATGCTTTCCATGTACTCGTCGTTTCTCAAAAAGCTTATCAATTCATAAACCTCATCTTGATCGCTGGAATGATATCCCATTACTAACGGCACCCTTGCGGCGTATTCTTGGGACAAAGGCATGATCTTATTTTCTTTATCCAGGTAAAAACTAGAGTCCGCGATGATCCTAGCGACAGGCACTCGTTGCTCTACAATCACGTGCATCCTACCTTTCAAATCAACCGAAACCTGTGCAGCCCTGATCATTGCGTTATTTTCAAGGCTTAACTCGCTTCTATTCAAATCTAATTTTTCTACCGTGAGATTTTGTAAGGTATCCTCACTTTGTATCAACAGTTTATTAACGTTTTCCTGCGATATCAACGGCTCTTTATAATCAGTAAATGAGACAGTTACATCTTCTACTTTTTGCGATTCATGACGATGATCTGCAAAGCCGTAAAGTGCTATAATGGCAACTAAAACTAGGCTTAAAATAATATGGTTTTCATACTGTTTCATACGGCTAGTTTTTCTTGAAGTTTTTCTGCCTCGACACCTATATCACCAGCACCTAAAATGAGTACAATGCGATTATTCATTTCTTCAATGAATTCTGCAATATCTTCCTTGCCTACTACGGCGCTTACTTGCGGCGGCGCGCCTAATGATCTAATATTCTCGCATAGGGCTTGAGAATGTACTCCATCAATAGGCTGCTCGCGCGCAGGGTAGATATCTAGAATGCCAACCTTGTCAAATTGCGCAAGACTTGCGGCAAACTCATCCATAAAATCACGCGTGCGTGAGAATAAGTGCGGTTGGAATATTACGGTACACATTTCATCAGGATACATCTCGCTCACCGCTTGATAAACCGCATTTATTTCTTGTGGGTGATGTGCATAATCGTCAATTACTACACGATCTAGACTGTCAATCTTATAGCTAAAACGGCGTTTGACGCCGGGAAAACTCGCCAACGCTGTTTTCAATAATTGTGGCTCGACACCATATTCTATCGCCATAGAAAGCGCTAGTAATGCATTTGATAGATTGTGCTGTCCTGGCAATTTGAGCATAAAATCGGCGTAAGTCTTACCGTTAGAAATCAGATCAAAATGATAAGCACCGTTGACTATGGTCAAGTTTTCCACATAGGTATCACCACTCGCAATTCCTACCGTTTGGGCGTTGTCAATATCTAGCGACTCATTGACAAATAGCTTGTTGCGGTCAACGAGATCTGCAAATTCATGGAATGCTTGTTCAAAATCCTCAACAGTTTTATAGATATCGAGATGGTCTGCATCCATGGATGTAATACCACTTATATCAGGCGATAATTGCAAGAAACTACGATCAAATTCATCTGCCTCAACGACCATGACATCTGTTCCCGTACTCAAATAATTGGTCTCGTATTCCTCAAGGATACCGCCTAAAAACGCAGTCACTTTTACATCGCTTTTATATAATAGATGCGCAAGAATGGCACTTGTGGTAGTCTTTCCGTGAGTTCCAGCCACCGCTAGACAGGTCATGGTTTTTGAAATGGAACCTAGTAATTGTGCACGTTTGTTGATGGGTATTCCGCTTTCGCGAAAGCGTAACAACTCACCAAAATCCTGAGGCACGGCAGGCGTATAAATCACTTGAGACTTCTCGATATCCTTGAAAGCATCAGGAATTCGCTCGAAGGCATCATTATAATGAATATCGATACCTTCATCTTCCAGCTTCTTGGTGAGGCTTGTAATCACACGATCATATCCAGCAACGTTCTTGCCCAGTGATTTGAGGTAGCGTGCGAGGCTGCTCATCCCTATACCGCCTATGCCGATAAAGTAAAAATGGCTTATATCCTTTATATCACGCATCGTGTAGTAATTTTTCCATGTGATTTACTATGTCACTGGTAGCATTAGGCAACGCGAGCTTTTTGAAATTATCGCTTAGCCTTTGTTGTAATTTTTTGTCCTCTAGTAATTGATTCCAGACCATTGTAAAATTCTCGTCCAGATCCTTTTCCTGGATCATGAGTGCTGCGTCGTTGCTTACCACCGCTAGTGCATTTTTTGTTTGGTGATCCTCTGCAACGTGCGGTGATGGTATGAATATCACTGGCTTTGCCACCAGAGCCAACTCTGATATAGTTCCAGCACCTGATCTTGAAATGATAACGTTTGCAGCAGCGTATGCTAGATCCATGCGGTCGATGAAAGCCATGACTTTTACGTTTTCAGTCTCTGCATCCTTGTATTGATCATAATAAATTTTGCCACATTGCCAGATCACCTGAATATCCTTGAACAATTCCAGATTTTTGAAGATGAGTTGGTTGATCCTACGTGAACCTAAGCTGCCACCTAAAACCAATAATGTTTGTTTACCAGAATCAAGATTGAAGTGCTCGATCGCTGTCGCTTTATCATGATTCATGCTTACCAGATCCTGTCGTACTGGATTTCCTGTGAGGACGATCTTGTCCTTAGGAAAAAATCGTTCCAGTCCATCGCTTGCCGTACAGATAACATCTACCTTTTTTCCTAATAATTTATTTGTAATTCCTGGATAGGAATTTTGCTCTTGAATAAGCGTCTTGATACCCTTGCGATTTGCCATGAACAGCAACGGGCCGCTGGCATAACCGCCAGTACCAATCGCTATGTCTGGCTTAAATTCTTTAATGATCTTACCTGCATCTTTGAGACTCTTAATCACCTTGAGTGGAAACATCAAGTTTTTTCTACTGAGACTTCTTTGCAGACCACTGATCCATAAACCTTTTATATCATATCCTGCTGCGGGAACCTTTTGCATTTCCATACGATCATTGGCACCAACGAAAAGTATCTCACAATCGGACCAACGATTGCGGCACTCGTTAGCAATCGAGATCGCTGGATATATATGACCACCTGTGCCACCACCTGATATGATGATTTTATAAGGCTTCACTGAGTACATCTAAAGGGTTCATCTCTTCATCAGGTGTTTCCTGAGCTTTTATCGCCTGTCGCTTTGCACTTACACTTAATATGATACCTATCGCCATGCAGGTCATCCATATTGAGGTACCACCGCTGCTTATTAATGGTAATGTTTGCCCAGTTACAGGAAATAGATTCACGGCTACTGCCATGTTGATCAAGGCCTGCAACACAATCGGGAATCCAACGCCTATTACCAGCAGGGTTCCAAAAATGGTATCTGATTTATTTGCTATTACCACTACTCTAAACAGTACAAGCAAGTAAACGGCAAGTACCACTAGACCACCGATGATCCCAAATTCTTCAATAATTATTGCGTAAATAAAATCACTGCTGGACTGCGGTAAAAAATGCTTTTGTTGACTTTTTCCTGGGCCAACACCGGTTACATAACCTGTGGCTATGGCAGTTTTTGCTTTTTCAACTTGATAAACAGAATCTGAATCACCGTCACCAGAGAAACTCTCTATACGGCTTACCCAGGTGTCAACGCGATTAGGAAACATTCCAGGAAAGGCCTTTGCCATAAGAATGAATAAGGTCAAGGTCAATAATCCTGCACCAACGATTCCCAGTAAGTATTTCCACGGATAACCGCCGATGAAGCATAGCAACAAAACCATTGAAAATATGATAGCCGTTGTGGAAAAGTTTGATGGCAAAATAAACATCAATACCGCCGCCACTGGAAGCCATAAGGGAACGATGGATTTTTTGAATTCTATGATTTTGTCGCGCATCGCGTTAAGGTAGCGTGCTACCCAAACCATGAGCACCACCGCCGCCAAGGTACTTGTTTGAAACCCGATGCCCACAAACGGAATGCGTATCCATCGACTGGCGTTTGCGCCACCCATTTCGGTTCCTTGAAAGGCAGTAACTATAAGTAATACCACCACTACAGGTAACATGATAATACTTAATCCCTTGAAGTAATTGTAGGGTATTTTGTGAACCGCATACACGATGCCTATTCCCAAAACTAAGTGCGCAAAATGTTTCAAAATATACTTGAGCGTGTTGCCTTCACCACCATTCAGATATGCGAGATTGCTGCTCGCACTATACACTGGTAAAAACGAAAATATCGCCAGCATAAGCACTAGTGCCCACAAGAATAAATCACCTGATATGTATTCTTTAATCTTCAATTATAATCCTCTTACAGCGTTTTTAAATTGTCGACCACGATCCTCATAATTTTCAAACAAATCAAAACTTGCACAAGCTGGACTCAACAACACGTTATCGCCAGCGCTAGCCAATTTATAAGCCACACGTACAGCATCTTCCATACTGCTAGTCTCTACCATTTGGTCCACACAATTGCCAAAGGCCTCAACAATCTTAGAATTATCAGTGCCCAAGCAAATGATTGCCTTTACATGCTTGTTGACAAGGCGATACAACTGGCTGTAATCATTACCCTTATCTACGCCACCCACGATCCACACAGTGGGCTGTTCCATACTATCTAGCGCATAGAAAGTTGCGTTGACATTGGTCGCTTTAGAATCATTAATGTACTGAACTTTGTTGATCTTGAGCACTTGCTCCAATCGATGTTCCACACCTTGAAACGATTGTAGGCTTTGACGTATCGTCTCCTTTCTTATTTTCAATAATTTGGCAGTGGTAGCGGCTGCCATCGCATTTGCTGTGTTGTGTTGACCCTTAACGGATAGTTGCTGTATAGGCATAGTAAAAGTTGATTGTTCTAATTGAATATGTATGGAATCATCGACGATGCTAGCGCCGTGATCTAATTGTTTTTCTAGTGAAAATGGTATGCGTTGTGACTTGATGTCACTTTGCTCTAAAGCATTTGTAATAGCAGGATCGTCTGCGTTATAGATTAGGTAATCACCGGCGTCTTGATTAAGTGCAATGCGCATTTTTGACGCTAGGTAATTCTCAAACTTGTAGTCATAGCGATCCAGATGATCTGGCGTGACATTGAGTAAGACTGCTACATGAGGTTTAAATGATTTGATACCATCCAACTGGAAACTGCTTACCTCAAGCAATCTATGACTTGCTTCACCTTGCGCCACTTGCTGGGCAAAACTCTCGCCTATGTTGCCACCCATCGTGTAATCGGCCTCATCGGTTTTAAGAATGCGCCCTATCATGCTGGTGACCGTCGTTTTCCCGTTGCTGCCAGTAACTGCAATGATATTCTCGTTGCTGTGTGCTGCCGCAAACTCAATTTCAGAAATTACGGGAACGTTTTGTGCAGTGAATTTTTGCACCACTTCTGCAGTGTCAGGAATTCCTGGGCTTTTCACTACCAGACTTGCATTGCTGATTGTTGACCATGTGTGTTGCCCTGACTCGTAGGGAATGTTGTTGGTTTGTAACGCTTTCGCGAAAGCTGACTTAAAATCACCCATATTGCTCACAAATACATCGTACTGCATTTCATGAGCCAGCAAAGCCGCGCCCAAGCCGCTGATGCCGCCACCAAGAATAATGACGCGCTCATAATTATATGTTGTGTTAGCCTGTGGCACTAGCGTAATTTTAGGGTTATGACGGTGAGAATTGCGAGTAGAATTCCAACAATCCAAAAGCGAACGACAATTTTACTCTCGTGAAAACCTCGTTTTTGATAATGGTGATGTAGCGGTGACATGAGGAAAATACGTCGACCTTCTCCGTATTTTTTTCTTGTGTATTTGAACCAACTTACCTGCATGATCACAGATAGATTTTCCATAAAAAAGATTCCGCACAGGATAGGAATAAGTAGTTCCTTGCGCGTTGCAATAGCAAGTACGGCAATGATACCACCTATGGTCAAACTGCCGGTATCACCCATAAATACTTGTGCAGGAAATGTGTTGTACCATAAAAATCCTACCAGCGCACCAGCAAAAGCAGCAGTAAAAACCACCATCTCACCAGAGTTGGGTATGTACATGACATTGAGATAATCAGAAAACACGATGTTACCAGATATCCATGCAAATAGCGCTAGTGTCAATACTACAATAGAACTTGTTCCTGCGGCAAGACCGTCAATACCATCAGTAAGATTTGCGCCGTTTGAAACGCCTGTTACAATTACAATGACGACTGGAATAAATATGAGCCAGGCCCATTTTGCTAGCGATGGATCGATCCACGTGAGCAATGACGCATAGTCAAACTCATTTCCCTTGACAAAAGGAATGGTTGTTTTGGTAGATTGTTCCGCTGGCTCAAATTCTCTAGGTGAATTTTGTGTGATGAGCTCTTGACCGCTTTTAGGGTTAGTAATTTCTTCTTTGATGGTGACACCTGGATGAAAATACATGGTGGCACCAATGATGCATCCCAAAACCACCTGACCCAAGACCTTGAATTTACCATGCAGGCCGCCTTTATCCTTCTGGAATATCTTGATATAATCATCTGTAAAACCTATCAATCCCATCCAAACAGTTGTGACGATCAACATGATGACATAGATATTGTCCAATTGTGCAAACAGCAATACTGGAACTAGCGTCGCGAGAATAATTATGATACCACCCATGGTAGGCGTACCGGCCTTTTGAGCCTGTCCTTCAAGACCTAGATCTCTTACCGTTTCACCTATCTGCATGCGTTGCAAATACTTGATGATGCGCTTACCGTAAATCGTAGAAAATCCTAGCGATAGCACAAATGCAATCGCAGCCCTAAAGGTGATAAACCCAAATAGGGAAGCACCAGGAAACTGGAACTCGCTTTCTAAATAATCAAATAGGTAATACAGCATGTTACTTTTCTAGTTGGTTGAGTATGGTGGTAATCTTCTTGCGGTCGTCAAAATCGTGACGCACGCCATTTATCTCCTGATAGGTTTCATGGCCTTTTCCAGCGATGAGTATGATGTCGTTTTTGTTTGCGATGTTTGCCGCCGTTTTAATGGCTTGTTCTCTATTGACAATAGTCATTGATTTCTGGAAGTTTTGTGGCTGGACGCCAGCTTCCATGTCTTTTAAGATGGCTTCAGGATCTTCTGTACGTGGATTGTCACTGGTTAGGATGACTTTATTGCTCAAGCTGGTTGCAATATCTGCCATGATAGGCCTCTTTGATGTATCACGATCGCCACCGCAGCCTACTACGGTGATCAATTGCGCATTTTTAGTACGTATGGCATTTATAGTCTGCAATACATTCTTGAGCGCATCTGGCGTGTGTGCATAGTCAATTATAGCGGTGATATTCTGCGCCTTTGTAGTGAAATATTGGAATCTACCTGAAACCCCATCGAGCTTTGAAATGGTTTCTAGCACCTCTAGTTCTTCCAATCCTAATTCAACGGCACATGCATAAATCGCTAACACATTATAAGCGTTGAACTCGCCTATCATTTTAGTCCACAATTCCTGACCGTTGACTTTAAGCAGCAATCCACCAAATTGATTTTCTAGAATATTTCCCTGATAATCTGTATAGGTTTTTAAGGCATAACCTAGTTTTCTGGCCTTCGTATTTTGTACCATGACTGGTCCATTCTTATCATCCTTATTATAGATAGCAAAAGCACATGTAGCCAACTCGTCAAAAAAACGCTTTTTGACATCGCGGTATTCTTTAAAGGAGTTATGATAATCGAGATGGTCGTGAGAAAGATTTGTGAAAATACCGCCTGCAAAATGTAGACCTGTGACACGCTCTTGAGAAATCCCATGGCTACTTACTTCCATAAAACAGTAATCCACACCAGCGTCTCTCATGCTGGCTAGATGCTTATTGATCGTCAATGGATCTGGTGTGGTATGCTTTGTAGGAACTACTACCTCATCGATTAATATCTCCACAGTACTGATCAAGCCAGTTTTATAACCACAATTTTTGAATAGCTGGTATAGCAAACTTGTGGTAGTGGTCTTACCGTTGGTTCCAGTAACGCCTATCAGTTTCAAATCAGCTGATGGATTGTCATAAAAGTTTGCAGCCATCAGAGCCAAAGCCTTGTGTGAATTATCTACAACGACATAAGTAACTTTATTAATTTGAGTTACGGGCAGATTCTCGACAATCACTGCTGTAGCTCCATTTTCAATAGCCTTGTCGATATACTCATGGCCATCCATTTGAACACCTGTCAAAGCAACGAATACATCATTGCCAGCAACAGATCTTGAGTCAAAATGAATATTCTCGATGGAAACATCTGTAGAGCCGATCACTTTTTCTAGGCTAACCTTATATAATATGTCCTTGAGCTGCATCATGACAACGTCAATATTATTTGTTGGGATTTAGATATAGGAAGACCAGCTTTAATGCTTTGACCCTTTACTTTTCCTTTACCTTTTATGATTACTCTAGCTCCCAAATTCTCCAGAATCGTGATCGCATCCATCGCATCCATTCCTGTGACATCGGGAAATGTTTTGTGTTCTTTCTGTACGCTGGTGTAGTAGGCGTTGATGTTCTCAATTACTGGTTCTGGCTGAGATTGTGGAATAGCAACCTCATTGGATTGTGGATTGCTGGCATAAATTTTCTGGGCAATCTTCTTAAATACTGGTCCAGCAACGATATTACCGTAATAACCTTTTTTTACGTCTGGTTTATGTATCACCACAATGCAGCTATATAAAGGTTTATCTGCTGGAAAGTAGCCAGCAAAAGATGCGATGTAATTTCCAGAACTTTTCCAATATTCTGTTTGACAGGTTCCTGTTTTACCAGCCATCGAGAAATCTTTAGAATACAGATTGTCTGCCGTACCGCGACGCACGACATTCTCCATCATGACCTTTACCTTATCAATTGTCTCCTGACTACAGATTGACGGGTTCAAAATCTCGCGATCGTATTGCTCAATAGTTTTTCCTTTTGAACGAACCTCTTTTATCAATCTAGGCTTTACCATGACACCATCGTTAGCGACCGCATTATAAAAAGTCAAGGTTTGCAAAGGCGTTAATTGAACACCGTAACCAAAGCCCATCCATGGCAGTGACAAACCGCTCCACGATTGATCATCTGGATGTGGTATAAATGGCCTGCCTTCTCCTATAATAGGTAACTCTAATTTTTTGTGCAGATTCATACTATACAAGCGATCCACATAACGTTCTGGACCACTGGAATAGTTATCCTGTATCATTTGAACGAGTGCAGTATTTGAGGATACTTCAAAAGCTTTGGCAACGCTTATTTTGCCATAACCACCATATTTGGAGTCACGCACATTGCGACCGTAATAAGATATTTTACCACCTTGTGTATCAAACACTGTACTTGTATCGACAACCTTGTCTTCTAATGCTGCGATGACGCTCATTAATTTGAAAGTAGAACCAGGCTCGTGCGATTCCCATAAAGCGTAATTGCGCTTTTCATAATACTTTCCACTTGATGCACGACCTAGATTTGAGAGTGCTTTGATCTCACCAGTGGCGACTTCCATAACGACGGCTGTCCCATGATCTGCCTCAAAATATTCTAGTTGCTCAAGTAATGCATGATGCGCTACATCCTGCATGTTGACGTCGATCGTACTGTAAACATCCAGCCCATCTTGAGGCTCAATCTCATTCACATTATCAATGGGTTTCCACTGGTTTCCCGAGATTTTCTGGACGAGTCTAGATCCATTTTCACCTTTTAAAAATGTTGAATACGCACCTTCTAGACCTACACCGGCTTTGCCTGGCTCGTCATAGCCTACGAGGCGTTCGGCCATTTTTCCTAACGGATATTCTCTCACCACATGCGGTTCTACAATCAATCCACCACGATAGGCACCGCGATTAAATAGCGCAAAACTCTTGATCTCCATAAGATCAGAGTAGCCTACATCGCTGGCGATCTTGAGATACCTAGAATTGGTGGCTCTCGCCCTACGGAATTTCTTGAGGTAAAATGATTTTGGTTTATTTAGCTTTCGCGAAAGCTGACTAGACAACTTGTCCACACCTGCGTTAAAGTCTTTATCGCTAGGTGCCACCGCATCAAACCTGATGTCGTATTTTGAAATAGAGGTTGCAAGTAGCTGACCGTTTGCATCGTATAGATTACCACGATTAGCGTCTACTACCTGCGTGCGGAATATGCGTTGCTCGGCTTTGGCGCGGTATTCATCACCTTCTACGAATTGTATACGTGCAATTTGAGCGGCAATGGCTAGACCCATGATGCCAAAAAAGATGCTCACGACATAGATACGGCTCAGTATTTTTTTATCAGTCGTTGCCATCTTGCTGTGATTTAACGGTGATCTTTTGTGGTGGACTGCTAGGCGGCTTGATACCAGTAGGCTTGAGATTACTAGCAATTGTGGATTCCATTTGCAAAAACATAAGCTCGCGCTGACCTTCTACATATTGACTGCGCAACTCATTTACTTCCTCGTTGAGTTGTGAGATGTAATGTGATTTTCTTTCTAGCGAGTGCCCGCTGTAGATCATGATGAGTGCTAGCATTGCTGAAAACAGCATGAACTTCCAGTTCTTGAGCGCATCATCGTTGGTAAGGAAACTACCGCGCAATATGTTTGTGAATCGATTTGCCATGCTAGTCTTCCTCGATTTTTGTAGCGATGCGCAGTTTTGCACTGCGAGCACGGCTATTCTCTTTTAGCTCTTCTTGAGATGGCACAATGAGTCCACCAACTTTTTTAAAAGGCACCTCAACCCGACCGAAAACATCTTTCTCTGGTTCACCTTCAAAAAGACCATTGCGTATAAATCTCTTAACTGGCCTATCCTCTAGAGAATGATAGGATATCACGCTCAATCTACCGCCAGTTTTAAGCACCTCGCGAGATTGCTGGAGAAATGCATAAAGCGCCTCCATTTCTTTATTGACCTCTATACGTATGGCTTGAAAGATTTGCGCCATCTGTTTATTCTCAATACGCGCAGGTACTAGCGGCGCACAGACTTTTCGCAAATCGGCAACGGTCAAAATAGCTTGCTCTTCTCTGGCTTTGGTAATTTCTCTTGCAATGCGCGGCGCATTGCGCAACTCTCCATAATGCTTGAATATGCGCTGTAAATCCTCGACAGAATAATCATTGACTATCTGTACAGCATCTACAGCAGCTTTTTGATCCATGCGCATATCTAGTCGAGAATCAAATCGTGTTGAAAAACCACGGCTAGGTTCATTGAACTGGTGTGAACTCACACCAAGATCTGCTAGAATCCCATCCACTTTTTTGACTCCGTAAAGTCTAAGAAACCGCTTGAGGTATTGAAAATTTTGAGGTATGAGTTCAAAGCGTGGATCATCAATAGCATTTGCCTGCGCATCAGGATCTTGATCAAAGGCATATAATTTGCCGTCATCGCCTAATCTATTGAGTATCTCGCGAGAATGACCACCACCACCAAAGGTGACATCGACATAAACACCATCGGGTTTTATATCGAGTCCATCAATGGATTCCTGTAATAAAACAGGATTATGATAAGAGGTCTGTTGTGTCATCACCCATTACTTCTTGTGCGAGGTCTGCAAAATCTACTGATGCATCGTCAATCGCTTTTTCATATTTATCCTTATCCCATATCTCGATGATATTGATCGCGCTCGAGATGGTGAGCTCCTTTGAGATACCAGCTTTTTCAATTAGATCTTTTGGGATAAGCAGACGGCCGTTAGAATCAATCTCGACCACTTTGGCGCCAGCTGTAAATCGACGTATAAAGTCATTATTCTTTTGCTTAAAGCGGTTGAGCTTACCCATTTTGGCCATGACAAGATTCCATTCTTCCATAGGATATAATTCAATACACGGCTGGAAGACACTGCGTCTCATGACAAATCCTTGCTCTATCATAGGAAGCAATTGCTTCTTGATAGCAGCAGGCATCATGAAGCGACCCTTGGCATCTGCCTTGCACTCGTATGTTCCTATGAAATTGGTCATTGAAATAGCTCTATTGCGCTGATCTAATCAAATATAGAAAAGTTATCTCCACAATTTACCACTTTTTACCACATTGTTAATAAAACGCACCATATCTGAATAACTACGGCAGTTATGAACAATGAAAAATCACGACTCAGATTATTCGTGCCTGGTTAATCAGACGTCTTTAAGATGGACTTTTTAATCTTTGTGTGCTGCTCAATGGCATTAGAGCAATTGCCCTATATTTGTCTTTGACAACGATTTCTATGGCTCAAGAATTAATAAAGGATGGTAAGTTTGAGTATTACTCAAAAGGAGAAGGAACTCCTATCATCATTTTACATGGTCTCATGGGCGGCTTGAGTAATTTTCAAGGCGTTATTGATTTCTTTCCAGAAAAAGGCTATCAGGTCATTGCGCCATCTTTACCACTTTACACCATGCCTCTGGTTAAAACTAGCGTAGGCACGTTTGCAAAACACATCAAGAAATTCATTGACCATCTAGGGTTGGAAGATGTCATTCTTTTAGGCAATTCGCTAGGCGGACACATTGGTTTAGTGACTACAAAACTGTATCCAGAAAAAATCAAAGCACTCGTTATTACTGGAAGTTCTGGTTTGTATGAAAGTGCTATGGGCGAGAGCTACCCTAAACGTGGTGACTATGAGTATATCAAGAAGAAGAGTGAAGATGTATTTTATGATCCTGCGGTAGCGACTAAGGAAATTGTAGATGAGGTTTTTGGAGTGGTGAACGATCGTAAAAAATTGATTAAAACCTTGGCCATTGCAAAAAGCGCCATACGCCACAACATGTCAAAGGACTTGCCTAACATGACTACGCCTACCTGTATCATTTGGGGAAAGCAGGATGGCGTAACGCCACCAGATGTTGCCATTGAGTTTGATGAAAAGCTACCTGACAGCAAACTGTACTGGATTGATAAGTGCGGCCACGCAGCGATGATGGAGCATCCAGACGAGTTCAACGAGGTGCTGTATAGCTGGTTGCAAGAGCGACAATTCTAGAGATTATTCTTTTACTTACTGAGTTATGAAAATCAACACGGCAGAGTTTGTTATATCCAATCAGGACGTATCAAAATGCCCTAAGAACCGTATACCTGAATATGCCTTTATAGGTAGATCCAATGTGGGTAAATCTTCCTTGATCAATATGCTGGCAGACCATAAAAATCTAGCCAAAACATCTGGAAGACCTGGAAAAACACAACTCATTAATCACTTCTTGATCAACAAGGAATGGTATCTGGTAGATCTACCAGGTTATGGATATGCACGAGTTTCAAAGTCAAATAAGAAGAAGTTCCAGAAATTCATTACGAATTATTTTGAGCAACGCGAGCAACTGGTAAGTGCATTTGTTCTTGTCGATATACGCCACGAGCCACAGCCTATTGACATGGAGTTCATGGAATACCTTGGTGTTAATGGCATACCATTCAGTATTATATTTACTAAGGCTGATAAGTTGAAACCTAATGCAATAGATCGTAATGTAGAGGTCTACAAGAACATTTTGCTAGAAAGCATCTGGGAAGAGATACCACCTTACTTTATAACAAGCTCCAGCCATAAAACGGGTCGCGATGAGGTGCTTAACTACATCCAATCGATTAATGAGAACATGAATCAGTGATCGTTGATGGTATTCTTTCTTATATCCTTTAATAAGTACTCGATACCTTCAACTTTCATATCGCAAACGGTTTGAAGATATCTACCTAGCTTACCATCAGGAAATCCCTTGCGGCGATACCAGATATAATAAGGCTCTGGAATATCGCTCAAGAACTGTCCTTTGTATTTGCCATAAGGCATCTTGTACCATGCAAGTTCAACAAGCGACTTTGGATCTAGCACAATGTCGCTTTAGGAATCCTTCTTAAGATCCAGCTTCTCTGCAAAGTAGTCGCAAAAGTCAAGCATCGTATCACGCATCTTCTCATCGTTGGTTGCTCGATGATAGGTATCTGCCATGCTTACCAGTGTCTGGTGAAAGAAGACACGCATCTCGTCAACAGGCATATCCTTTGTCCATAAATCAATACGGAAGCTCTCTTTCTCGACGCTATCCCACATGGATACCATCATGGCTTTTGAAACGGCAGTATCCACGCCACCATCTGGCGCGCTCCACACGATGTTCTCGGGAACTCGATTCTCATCCAGCTCAATTCCTATACGTATCTCTGATCTTTTGCTCTTCTTACTCATTACTATCTTGCTGGTTTATATTTTGAATCGTTGAATAAAGTCGTTGCTGGCACACTAATTAAATCTTCTAGCTGTATAACGTTGTTATCCATATAAGCTGATACGATCTTGTAACCTATGAATCGTGCAATCGCACCTGGAGTCTGGTTATCTATTTCTAGATAAAATTTAGAAAAAGGTCCAGGTGCCATAAATCTAGCTTGTAACTGTTGGTCGGTGCTGTACAACACATCATTATCAATGAAGTATCGCCACACTTGTTCCTCGCTATTGACCGCAAAATCATATTTCTCTTGAGAATATCCCAATCGATATGAAGCTGCCGTAGTTGGCGCAAATTGTTCCTGCAGGTACAGCAACTTACCGTGATAAATCATCTGGTCTAGAAATGTGCGGCCTTGAGCTGGTGGCACAAATAGTTGTGCATACTCCATGGCAACATCAGGTACGATATTCTCGGGATTCATGCGAGCAGTTTTGTACCTACTTATACCAGCATAAAGTTCATGGTCGCTGCCCAGATAGTTATCGATACCTATGATAAGATATTGCGGCGTGGCTACTACATTAAGATCGTCATCAACTTCAGTCAAGACAGTGACGACATTAGTCTCTTTAAATTCTGGAAAGTAATACTTGACATGGCGCATCACATCTTCTACCTCATCCTGTAGTTGATCGTATTTAAAATCGGCCTCATTCACGGCATTCATGAGTAGATTGTGGATGGTGTCGCGACCTTGAAGTTTTGCTAGCCAGATGCTATCGGGAACTGATGCAGGAAAAAAAACCGGATACTCACTTTGAAAAGTTGGTAATTCTGCGGGTTTTAAATTGTCAAACTCTTGATGAAATTTGATAAACTCAACTTGCAATGGGATATTTGATATCTCGGCTTCTTGTTTGCTTGAAGATGTGCATGAGGATAACGCTTTCGCGAAAGCTAACACTACAAAAACCCTTAGCATCTTGTTAATCATAAGAACGTTGAAAAGAGATTGAATATTTTTACAAAAATACGATTATGAAGGTAGATCTAGTAGCACAGGCTATTGCAAAATGGCTTAAAGATTATGCTGATAACGCAGGCGTCAAAGGATATGTTGTTGGAGTAAGCGGTGGTATTGATAGCGCGGTGACCTCATCTCTTTGCGCACTAACAGGGCTGGATGTCTTGTGCGTTGAGATGCCTATACATCAGCATAAAGATCATGTAACGCGTGCGCAGGAACATATCAAACAACTCAAAGCGCGATTTGACAACGTGCGTGACGTGCGCAGTGACCTTACACCAGTATTTGACAGTTTTATAGCTGCCATGCCTGAGAGTGAGATGAATGACCTGGTGGCACTAACCCAAGGAAACACGAGAGCACGATTAAGAATGACTACACTTTATTATCACGCAGGGATCAATGGACTATTAGTCGCAGGTACGGGAAATAAAGTAGAAGATTTTGGTGTAGGATTTTACACCAAATACGGTGATGGTGGCGTCGATGTAAGTCCCATTGCCGATTTATTAAAAAGTCAAGTATATAAATTAGGGAAATATTTACAGGTTCCTGAAAGCATCATGACTGCAGCTCCCAGCGACGGACTTTATGGTGCAGAAAAAACCGATGAAGACCAGATAGGCGCGAGTTATGATGAGCTTGAATGGGCTATGAAACAAGTAGATAAGGATAAAACTGTAGATGCTTTTAAAGGACGTGAAAGAGAAGTCTTAAACATATATTTAACGTTGAATAGACGTAACCAGCACAAGATGAAACCTATACCTGTTTGGGAATTTCCAACTCAATTACAATAAGTTTAACCATAAAGTGCTGTGAAGTACGTATTTACCTACGAATATTAACGGTAAAAAGTGTTTATTGATTCTATCTTTGTATCAAACAAATGTTCATGAAAGTTCTTTTGGCAGATCATCATCCTCTATTTAGGCGTGGTATCAAAAGCATGATGAAAAGCAGTAAGAAATTCAACTTTAAAGGTAAGGTTGAAGATGGACGTTTCTTGATATCTGAAATTCAAAAATTATCTCCAGACATTCTTGTTCTTGAAGTTGATCTACCTAACTCTAATGGAGTAGGCGTTCTAAGAGAATTGAGAACCGAGTTTCCAGATCTTAAAGTACTAGTAGTAAGCTGTCATCCAGAAGAGATTTATGCTCATTCATCCATAAAAGCTGGAGCTAACGGGTACATTGCCAAAACAAGATCAGTCAAGGAAGTGAAAAAAGCTTTTGAGACTGTTGCAGCTGGGAAGAAATTTCTATCAGAGAATATTAAAAGAAAAGAAAGCAATAAAGCCACTAGCGCTGAAGTGCTGAGATTTAAAACACTTTCTACCAGAGAGATTGAGGTCCTTAACCTACTTTCAAGAGGTAAGCGCAATAAAGAGATCGCTCAATCACTAGCCATCAATGAGAAAACTGTAAGTACTTATAAGACTCGTTTACTCAAAAAGTTGAATGTAGATAACATTGCAGAGCTGATCCACCAGTCTCGATTGTTGCAAATTACCAACTAGATTACCCTATTCAATCGTTTACCTAGATCACGATAAAGAGCTTGATAGTTCTTTATTTGTGTTAATACTTCGAGATTAGAAGCTTCTGGATCGCTGGATATATCATCCATAGCAGCATTCACTTTCTTATCAATCAATAACCTACGGAAGTTTAGAATCGTTTCAGTCAAATACCGACTAATCATATCTTCTTTTTGAGTGACAAAAATTTGCTTGTCTTCCCAACGACTCAATGCATGTCTATCTTCATCCATAATGAGATCTGCTACCAGTTGTGCTTCTTGATCATCAAGCTCTGTCATGACGATGTTCATATCAATCTTGCCTTGCAGCAGCATCATATCGATGAGCTTAGGATAAAGATTCTTGAAGTAAGTATTGCTGAACTCAAACTCATCAGACTGTAGTTCTAGAAACATTTTTTCATACACTGGTCGCTCAGACTTCATCTGTTCCATCTCAATTTCACCTTCTACGCTATCTTGATAAAACACCTCTTCAAACACCTCGCTGCGATCACCATACATGAGTAAGATTTTGATGAGCGTGCGCTCCAGTACTTCTCTTCTATCGACAGTCTCGCTGGCTACGGTCTCTACTTTTTTGAGTCTATCGACCTCTTTATCGCGACGCTGTTTATCTCTTGTTTGCGTTACGGATGCGTTGCGCACCTGGGCGAGAGTCGAGAACAGCACGTCTTCTCCTATTTCAAGGATCTCAGCACTTTCTCGCACAAATATCTCTCGTGAGATATCGTCTGGTATTTTGGCAATGCTTTGTACGATCTCGCGTATCATACTTGCCTTTTTTATGGGATCGCCTGCAGCCTCATCCTTGAGCAAGCTGGATTTGAACCTGATAAAATCTACCGCATTCTCACTTAAAAATTCCTGTATCTCGCTTTGTGTGTGAGATTTTGCAAAACTATCTGGATCTTCTCCTTCAGGAAACGTGCATACGCGCACATTCATCCCAGCTTCAAGAATAAGGTCAATACCACGTATAGCCGCGCGCATTCCAGCGGCATCACCATCATATAAAACAGTGATGTTTTTAGTAAGTCTGCTTATGAGCCTTATCTGGTCTGTCGTGAGCGCTGTACCAGAGCTGGATACCACATTTTGAACGCCAGCCTGATAGAGCTGGATGACATCCGTATAGCCTTCAACTAGATAACATAGGTCCTCTTTGGCAATCGCCTGTTTTGCTTCATAGATGCCGTACAGTACTTTGGACTTGTCATAGATCTCACTTTGCGGCGAGTTGAGATATTTCGCTGCTTTTTTTGAACTGTCTAATATCCTGCCGCCAAAACCCAGCACACGACCCGACATACTGCGTATAGGAAACATCACGCGCCCCTTAAAGCGATCAAATTGCTTATCTTCCTTAACAATCGTGAGACCTGTTTTCTCAAGAAACTCTAGCTTGTAGCCAGCCTTGATAGCAGCATCTGTAAGCGCACTCCAATTATCTGGAGAGTATCCCAGCTGGAAAAATTCAATGGTCTCATCACTAAAACCACGCTCTTTGAAATAGCTGTAGCCTACTGCTTTGCCTTCGCCGGTTTTAAGTTGATCATGAAACCACTGTGCCGTATATTTTGAGACCATAAACATGGACTCCTTCTCGTCCTGTTGTTGTTTTTGCTCATCAGTCTGCTCAGTCTCCTCGATCTCAATACCGTACTTTTTGGCGAGGTATTTTATGGCTTCGGGATACGTGAGATGCTCGTGCTCCATGATAAAGGATACTGCCGTACCGCCTTTACCTGATGAAAAATCCTTCCATATTTGCTTGACGGGCGACACCATAAAACTAGGTGTGCGCTCGTCTGAAAATGGGCTCAGGCCCTTGAAGTTGGATCCTGATTTCTTGAGCTGCACAAAATCACCTATCACCTCTTCTACCCTTGCGGTGTCAAAAACGGCATCTATGGTAGCTCTTGATATCAACTCTTAATTTTTGCTGGTTCACCCCAATTTTTATATCAACACAGATAGTTGACGTCCCAAAAAGTAGGATCGTAAAAATAGGGATTATTGATGGTCACGCTTTCGCGAAAGCGTAAAAACCATTAACAATCCCTGCAATAAAAAGGCTGTTGTCTTATCTAAATCTAAAGCCGATGCTGGCGTACTGTTGATCTACAGGTGAATCCTTAAAAATACTATTGAGACCATATTTTGCAAAAATTTGTAATGCGCCGTTACCAACGTAGGCACTAAGACCATAGACAAAATCTTCCATCTCATAATCATTGTAACGTCGCGTGGTGACGTCGCGCCCTTCATTCTCAAACTTGAGCAATTGGTTTGTCGCGGCATTGATACCTAAGTATCCACCCAATCCTATCGTCCAACTTTCAACATCATCGTACCTAGTAACACCGTTGTCATAGGTTATTTTATCCTGCTTACCGAATTCAAGATGCACCGGCGCAATGATGGTAAGCTGTTCAAATTTTGATTTATCAACGTTGAATCCGACTGGTTGTAATCTAGTAACGTCACCGCTAGTCTCAAACTCTTTATTATCGTTAATGCGCAGCGTTTGCCATTGAAACGACAAACCGTAATTGAAACGTACGGTGTTTGCCTTGTTTACTTTAGTGCTGAACTCCAATCCAAGCTCCCATATCCCAGAACCCCAAAAGCGGTAGTCCTCGCCAATACCGTTGTCATCGCCTAATGCTTGATTCCAGCCAACAGCAAAAACACCATTGGTGACCGTTTTTACATCGCGGTCCTCTCGTGAGCTATCAAAAGCGTCTAGAAAGTCGCTAGGCACTTCTTGAGTGTCCTGATCGTCATCGTTATCATCCTGCGCGTAGGACAGTGTAAATGCAAGTAAGCAAATTGATGAGAGAAAGAATTTTTTCATAGGTTTTTGTTTTAATTTCATTAAAGATAAAAGAACCCTTGCGATAATTGAAAGGGTTCTTTACTAGCTAACATGAAAACTTATCTTGGTCTTACCTTAGTCTGTCTGTAATCTAATACCAAAAGCCACGTACTGCCCATCAACAGATCCGGATTGAAATATGTCATTTAAGCCAAGCCTACCAAATAATGACCATGAGTCAAACCCAACATATGCATCAACTCCATAGACCAGTACTTGATTGTCAAATGCATTAATTGTAGTCTGTTTGATATCTGCGCCTGCTAGATCATATTTATACTTAAGTCTGCTACTCAAATTGAAACCAGCATAACCACCTATACCAAATTTGAGCTGATCATAATTGTAATATCTCTCGCGACCATCCTCGTAGGTTTTTTTATAGCGTGGACCAAATTCCAAGTGCATAGGAAATACGAATTGATCTTGTCTGAACTTCGCTTTATCCGCGTTAAAAGTCAATCGCTCAATCTGGGTATTATCAGGATCATCAATCGTAAAAGCTCTATTTCCATTAAGCTCAGTTCCTTGTGTTTGGTATTCTACACCGTATCGCCAGCGTATCGTCTGACTCTTATTCAATGCAGTGATCCAAGTTATACCTAGGGAAAAGTAGTTGTTGTTTCCATAACTGAAATCGTCAATTCCTAAGTCATTACCATCAATAAAGTTATACCCAAAGCCTAAAGACAAGCCAGATGTAGTTTTGATTTGCTTTTTATATTTATTAGTGTTCTTACCTATTTCAAACTCCATTGCCGTGTTGTTCAATAGCTTTACGCCATCACTGCCAAGGGAAGCATAATTCAATTCAGTAGATTCAAATTTTAACTTTGCTTCAATAAGCTTATTGTATGCGTCAATTTTATCTGCATAAGTCTGTGCGGTAAGCTCTTTATCTCTGCTTGCCATCGCGGCTGTGTAAGCATCATTTTGCTCCTGACGCTGATTTATCTTTTCTATTTTCTCGGCTAATTCAGTGCGCTGATTAGATTCGTAAAGACGTCTATCTTCCTTAAGTTCATCAATGCGTTCCAATCTTTTGGTTTCACTTCTCAAGAAAGCCTTTTCAGAATTATAATAAAACTTCGAAACTTTTCCATCTACGGTGTCGGTAACCACGTAATATTCACCTTCCTGAACTCCCGTTTTTAAATTCTGCGAACGGCTTAAAAGGATGCCAGCAAATGATAAAGTTAATGTGATAAGTAATTTTTGATTTTTCATGATGCTTGTTTTTTTGATATTGAATTCCTGTCGGCACTAATTAAAATGCTGATTATTATTGATTTATGTATTGTGGTTTAATTTCTGCTATCGATAAGCGCTACCGCTTCACGTTTCAAAATTTTAAAGCCGTCCTCGACAATATTTTGAAGCCTGTCCTGTCGTCTCGCTTCCAGATCCCATTCCGTTTCTCGCAGTAGTTGTTGAGGATTTATTGACGCGTTGGTGATCATGGTTTTCGTTGCCTTGCTTTGTAAGGCTTGATCTAATAATCTATTAGCTTCGTCCTTTGGTGAGAGTGCAACATCAGCTGCTTTAGAACTAACGATGTCATCTGCGGGTTCATCCATTGTGGATGGCTCTTCAATGATGGCAATGGCTTCTATCGGTTCAGATTGCGTAGCAATTGAAGATTTGTATGATTGTGATTTCGATTTGTTTCTTTCTTTGACAGTGCTTGTGGATCGTTTGGTGTCTTTTTTTATTCGCTTGGGTTCTGCAACAACTATAGCTTCTTGTAGGAACGGCTTTCTTTTACTTGACTTAACTTCTTCCGCATCTGGTTCAGTTGTTATGACTGATTCGCTACTAACATCATTTTCCAATACAACTGTATTTTCTGGTGACGAGCTCATTTCATTATTTGAAGTAATCACTGGTACTGCAATCAATCCTAAAATCAATATGGCCGCTATCGCGCCTAGCCAATAAATCACCGGTTTTTCATTGGTGCTTTTCTGTTCTGCATCTAGCATTCCTGATAATCGATCCCAAGAGTCTGCGCTAGGCTGGATCTCACGGTTATCAAATTTCTTCTTCATATTCTCAAGCTTCATAATGTTTCTTCTTTAATAGGGTCAATTGTTCTTGTAACATCAATCGCGCCTTGCGGTATTGACTTTTGCTGGTATTCTCACTTATGGATAGCATGATGGCAATCTCGCGATGTTTTAAACCGTCTAGTGCAAACATTACAAAAACACTTTTATAACCATCTGGCAAGGTGTCGATGCATTGCTGGATTTGATCAAGTGGCACATCTTCACTATCATCTTCAACCACATCTTCAAACTGATCGTCATCGATCTCACTACTCCATTTATAGGTTTGCTTTTTACGTAGGCAGTTAAGACATTCACGTATCATGATGCGTCGCACCCAACCTTCAAAACTTCCTTCGTGGTTAAAAGTATCCAGCTTAGTAAACACCTTTAAAAAACCATTGAGCATGATTTCTTCTGCGCTCTCTATAGGTGAGATGTATTGGCGGCAAACACTCAGCATTTTACCAGCGTGCTTATCGTATAGTCGACGTTGCGACTTGCGATCACCCTTTGCGGCTCGCTCGATAAGTTTTTTCTCGTTAGTGTATAGCTGAATCACCTTCACAATTTACATGCTTTCTATTTACATAGACACAGGTGCATTTGAAAGGTTGTCTGGTGAGGTGAAAAAATGATAGTATTCTCTGCTTACTCTTACGTGAGCTCGGTTGTAACGGCTGCGCCGTGGCATTTCCCAAGAGGGAAAAGTTTATTTTTCTAATGGAAACTTGGACGTTGAGAGGCGCGGTCCTCAATTTTAAACCTAAACTTGAAAATCCAAGGAAACATGAAACAGACCATCAACTAAAAAGCCTACTTGTTATCACCTTTATAGCCAAAACGCCTTAATTGTTTCTCATCACTACGCCAGTTCTTATTCACTTTTACATACAACTCAAGATGGACTTGCTTGCCGAAGAATTTCTCAAGATCCTTCCTTGCCTCAACGCCTACGCGTTTTACCGCTGTCCCTTTATGACCTATAATGATTCCTTTTTGAGTCTCGCGCTCCACCATAATAACTGATCGTATGCGGATGATATTCTCGTCCTCAAAAAACTCCTCAGTATCAATTTCTACTGAATACGGAATTTCTTTCTTGTAATGAATCAGGATTTTCTCGCGTATGCTCTCATTGACAAAAAAGCGTTCTGGCTTGTCAGTAAGAGCATCCTTGGGATAATAAGCCGGAGAAACTGGTAGTAATTCTATAATGCGGTTAAGCAATTGCGGTACACCAAAGTTTTCAAGTGCACTTATGGCAAAAATCTCAGCATTAGGCAAACGCTCTTTCCAATGGGACAAAGCTTCTGATAATTGGTTCTCGTCGCCTTTGTCAATTTTGTTGATGAGTACAATAACCGGAACTTCCGCAAAGGTTAATCGCTTTTCAAAGTCTTCATTTTTGAGCTCTTTCTCACCTAGCTCTACCATATACAAGATGCAGTCTGCATCTTCAAAAGCATTCTTGACAAAATCCATCATGCTCTCTTGCAGCTTGTAAGCTGGTTTCATAATACCAGGTGTATCGCTCAATACCATCTGGAAGTCATCACCATTTACAATACCTAGAATCCTATGTCTAGTAGTTTGAGCCTTACTAGTAATGATAGACAAACGCTCACCTACCAGAGCATTCATGAGCGTGCTCTTACCTACATTAGGGTTTCCTACAATATTTACAAATCCTGCCTTGTGTTCCATACTGTAAAGTTAGTCCAATTAAAAATCAATGACGCCAGCGTTATCACCAAGCGGTAAAATATTGTTAAGCGCATAGTATCATGGATTCAAAAAATTATTTTTGAAAGATATGATGTTGACAATTTTACAATTAGCCCAAGCGGCTCAAGATAAATCCAAAGAAAATTCAGGCGGATCTGGATCAGGCGGTTCAGAGTCTGGTGGTAGTGCAGCCGATAAAGCTGCCAATGGTGCCGAGAAAGGTAAAGATGCCGTTGAGCTTATTCTAGGACAGCTAGAATCGTGGTACACCAGTTTTATAGAAAACCTACCCAACCTTGCCGTAGCGATCGTATTTCTAGTAGTAGCATTTTTTGTTTCTAGATGGGTCAATACAGGTGTTCAAAAATTACTTAACCATCGAGTACCACAAAAAAGCATCAAGAGAATCGCAGGTAAGTTTGCAGCGGTCATCGTTGTGCTTGCAGGTATTTTTATAGCGTTGAGTGTCATGAACCTAGACGATCTAGTAAGCGGTATCATCGCCGGTGCTGGTATATCTGGTCTAGTGGTAGGTCTTGCCTTGCAAGGCACATTATCTAACACCGTTAGTGGTGTAGTGTTATCCTTCCGTAAGCAAGTGCGCATAGGCGATTGGGTAACCACAAATGGTTATGAAGGCGAGATCGTGGATATAAAATTGAGCACCACCGTAGTAAAAGAGCCTGACAATAATCTAGTCATCATTCCCAACAAGATGGTATTAGAAAACCCTATGAAGAACGCATCATTGACTGATAAAATGCGTATCATCATTGAGTGCGGTGTTGGTTATGAGACAGACTTACAACATGCCAAGGATGTTGCGTGTAAAGCAATAAGCGATGCGTTTGAAGATGTAGAAAAGCCAGAAGATGTAGAGTTTTACTACCGTGAATTCGGCGACAGTAGTATCAATTTTATGTTGCGATTTTGGTACAATGCAGAGCGTGGTATCGAACGATTAACATCGACCAGTAAGGCTATCATGGCAATTAAAAAGGCTTATGATAACGAGGATATTAATATTCCATTCCCAATACGTACGCTGCAATTTGACAACGAGCTCACAATGAACCAACCGTCAAAAAGCAAGAAGAAAGGAAATGACAAGACCCAATCTTCTGCTGAAGAAGAGTAGCAACTTGTTATAAATTATTTGAGATTAAATCCTGCTTGTAATAAGCAGGATTTTTTGTGAATTACGCTTTCGCGAAAGCAAAATCATCACCAAAACCATGACATGAATAATCAATCTTAACAAAAGAATAAGCATGTCAACAAAATAAGCGAGCCAAAAAAAGGTTGTAACCATACCTTAAAACCCTAAAAAATGAAAAACTACCCAAAAGTAGTTGCTGCATCCCTTGTAGCTGCTGCAATGACAGTAAGTTGTGTATCAAAGAAAAAATACACAGAACTTGAAAACGATTACAATAACACTCGATCAGAGCTTGTGAAAACTCGAGTAGCTAAAGAAGATCTTGAGGCAAGATTTGAGGCTATCGAACAACGCGTGGATCGCTACAACGAGAAAATCGCATCTCTACAAGCATCGCAAGAAGGCATGATGGTCAAGACTGCAGATGGTGACCTTGTGTTAAGCGATAAGAACAAGGCGGCCATGCGTCGTACATTACAAAATGTGCCTAGCGAAAAATTATCAGGAGCCACAACACTCAAGGACAGTGTAAATCTTGCCATATCATATAAAATGAGCCAGCGACTATCTGGCGTCAATGAAGGCAAGAACATTGACATGAAGATAGAAAACACCGTAGTCATGATTGAGATCGCCGATGAAATGCTATTTAACGACAGTAGTTACCGTGTTGGCAACAAGGCGGATGATATCCTTGAAAAAATCGCACAAGTCGTCAATAGCGAGCCGTCACTAGAGGTTCTAATTGAAGGACATACCGATAGTCGCACTGTGCGAGAAGGCAGCTACATCAAAGACAATTGGGACCTGAGTACAGAACGTGCTGCGGCAATCGCTAGAAGATTGTCAACTAAATTTGAGGTGCCCAACGAGCAATTAATCGTTGCAGGTAGAGCAAGTTATGATCCAGTTGCAGCAAACGATAGCAATGAGAATCGAGCGCGCAACAGGAGAACCCAAATCATCATCATGCCAGATCTCGATAAATTCTTTGGAATGCTAGAAAGTGAGACTCAAATTGTTAATTAGCAATTCTTTTTAATTTTCATTGATCTTGTATTTAACACGCGGCCAGCTGACTCATGTATAACGCGCCGTTAAAGGCAAGGTCTAAATTGTTAAATATCCTTTAATCTATTGGTAAACAAACGTTATGAGCGATGCGTGCGAGCGCATCCTCATATACCTTTGATTCACAATTAAATCAACAATTATGAATTTTACAAAAGTATTGAGTATCGCATTGATCGCAGGAACAGTTACACTTGTTTCCTGTAATGATGCAGAGAAAGAAAAAGCAGAAAAAGAAAAAATGGAAATGGAGCAGCGCGCAGCAGACTCTGTAGCCATGGAAGAGCAAAAAATGAAAGAGCGTGAAGACAACGCAATGATGGTAGGTGGTGCAAAAATGTACCAAGATCAGACTATCGTTGAGAATGCTTCAAAAGCTAACAACTTGACAACTCTTGTAGCGGCAGTAAAAGCAGCTGGTCTTGTAGAGACTCTTAACAGTGATGGTCCATTTACAGTATTTGCACCGGTAGATGATGCATTTGCAGCACTACCTGATGGAACTGTAAGCACATTATTGAAGCCAGAGAACAAAGAAACTCTTTCTGGTATCTTAACTTACCACGTGGTAAGCGGTAACGTTGATGCAGCATCATTGACTAAAATGATTCAAGACAACAACGGTAGCGTAACTGTGGACACGGTAAACGGTGGTAAACTAACAGCAGCTATTGAAGGTGGTAATGTAGTTATTACTGATGCTAAAGGTGGAAAAGCAACTGTAGTAGTTGCAGACATCAAGCAATCTAATGGTGTAGTACATGCAGTAGATGCAGTATTGATGCCAGCTAGCTAGGAGTTAACGTCCTTTTAAAAATTAGAAAGCCTGAAGCGATGCTTCAGGCTTTTTTTATGGTACACAATTAATTGCTCTTACTTGATCAACTTTATATTCTTGATGTTAAGTTGTTTAAGTCGTTCAAATTGTGTGGCTGCATCGCCTACAATAACATAATACATAGCATCTGGATTGATGTACTGCTGGGCGAGAACCTTCACTTGCTCTACCGTTAAATTTCTAACATATTGTTGTTGCTGTAAGGCATAGTCTGCAGGTTTGTCAAATGACTGCATCGTATTAAGTAATTGCAATTTTGCTCCTGCGGTTTCATACTCTCTGGCACTTGATTTGACCATGTAGCTCTTTGTCACCTCAAGATCCTGGTCACTATAAGAATTGGCATAGTTTCTCAATATATTTCTTATTAGAGCAGTTGACTCTAACGTGACATTGCTGCGCACACCACTGCTCAATGTAAATTCACCTAGGTCCTCGTTTCCTGTAAATCTAGAGCCTATGCCATAGGTGTAACCTTTTGCTTCACGCAACTGTTGCATCAATTGGCTTGCAAATCCACCACCGCCTAAACGATAGTTCATGACCTCTACCGCATAATAATCTGGATGCATCGCAGAAATTGATGGGTTCCCGAATCTCAATACCGATTGTTTTGCACCAGGAACATCATAAAATAAAACGATTGGCTCACTAATGGCTGGTGCTGGGTCATAAACCGGTATTTCCATACCAACGGTCGTCCAGCGCTCATTTAAACTGGTTAATGACTGACCGATGGAATCTTGATCTATATCACCTACCACCATAAAAGATGTATTTGATGGTGCCATCGCCGTTGCATAGTATTGCTTAAGGTCATTGATCGACAAACTGCCAACTGTTTCTACTGTTCCTAGGCCGCTGTGTGATAATACGTGATCGTCACCGTAGAGCGCCTTATAATATTTAGAAGACGCGATGGCATTAGGATTACCCAGCTGCTCTTCAATAGCGCTCAAGGCTTGTTTCTTGAGTATTTCAAACTCTTCTTCATCCCAACGTGGTTGTAGCAGTATTTCTTCAACAAGCTCCATGGTTTTATCATAATTGCGTGCCAATGTGGTACCCGTAGTAGTGACTGATTCATTTCCTGCAAAAATATTGATGCTCGTTCCCAGATCATCAAGCGCTTCTTCTAGCTGTTGCACACTTTTATCTTGAGTTCCTTTAAGCATTAACAAGGCAGTTAGTCTAGCGGCACCAGCCTTATCTGCAGGCTCTAATAATTGTCCACCTGCTATTTCCATATTAAAAGTGACTAAGGGTACCTCGTCATTAGTAATCCCGTAGATCTTAATACCACTTGATAAACTATCAGTCCATACTTCTGGAACTTTTAGTGAAGGTTCTGCACCGTAAGCTGGTTCTATACTACGATCAAAGGACGATGGTGTTTTCTCGTAAGTTGCGACAACATTGGGATCCACATTATCATTGGCATTATTGACAATTACTTCTTCTACTACCGTTGCCATTTTTGAATCTTTTAATGCTAGTGAACTAGCACCACGAGGCACAAAACTAGTAGCAATGTATGGTTTGTCCTTAATGTATTTTTTGAACACTCGATTCACATCATTTACCGTTACTGATTTGATGTTTTCAAGATCTTTGTTAATAAACGCAGCATCGCCAGCAAAAATTTCATATTGTGCAAGCTGGAATCCCTTGCCAAGTACGCTGGAAAGACCGCGGTAAAATTGAGTCTCGTTTTGAGTCTTAATGCGTTCTAACGCTTCACTCGTGATTGGATTTTGATTATAATTTGCAAACGTATTCATCACTGCATCATGAACACTGTCTAGATCCACCTCCTCAAACGCTCTAACGGTCAACTTTACATCGCCTGCAAGCTCACCAGAATTATTTCTCATGGATACACGGGTCGCCATATTCAAACTATCAATGAGTACTTGATTTAAAGGTGCTGCTTTACCGTCTGACATATATCTGACAAGCATATTAAGAGCATAGTAGTCCTTACTGTATTGCTTGACGCCAGGCCAGGTCATGCTCAATTGTGGCAACCTGGCAAAGTTATCTTCATACATCAAGCGCTTTGAATTAGCTAATGCCACAGCAGGAACGCTTTGCTCTTCAAGCTTTTCTCCAGTTGGTATCTCACCAAAGTATTTTTCTATCCATTCTTTTGCCTGAGCTTTTTCAAAATCTCCTGCGATTGTGAGTACCGTATTTCTAGGCGTATAATACTTACCGTAAAATTGTTTAACATCTTCTAGCGTGGCGTTTTGTAAATCTTCCAGTGAGCCTATGACCTGCCAATGATATGGATGATTTTCAGGATACAGATTGCGATCGATTACATAATCCTCGTGGCCATACGGTTGATTATCCACACCTTGACGCTTCTCGTTTTTTACCACTTGCTTTTCTTTGGCAAGCACTGGTTGAGTCACTGTATTGATAAAATACCCAAGTTTATCAGCCTCTGCCCAGATCATTTTTTCTAGCGCATCATTAGGTACCGTCTGGTAATAATTTGTCCTATCCCGATTTGTGGAACCGTTGGCACCAGATCCACCTATGCGAGCACTCATGGCGTCCAAACCACCTCTTCCCAGGTTTTCAGATTCCAGGAATAGTAGATGTTCAAATAAGTGTGCAAAACCTGTACGTCCCTTTACTTCTCTCGCACTACCTACATGTGTTGTTAGCGCCACTGCCACGACTGGATCAGACGTATCAGTATGTAGCACTACGGTCAGTCCATTATCAAGCGTGTATTTCTCGATGTTTACATCAAGCGATTCATTAGTGGTTGTAGATTCCTCGTTCTTTTGCTTGCATGAGGTGATAAAAAAGGCAAGCAAGACTAGTAATAACGCTGAGTGCTTTAACATGGTGGTTATATTTTTCATGATATGAAATTAAGTGAACTGCATAAATAAAGCCGCTATGATAGCGGCTTTTGTTACAATGATTTTTATGGATTACGCTTTCGCGAAAGCGTAACAAGGCATCTACCTCTCTACAATTATAAACTCTGATCTTCTATTGAGTTGGTGCTGCTCTTCACTACACTTAACTCCATTAGAACACTCATTGATAAGTTGGTACTCGCCATAACCTTTGGAGGTTAATCGACTCGCATCAACACCTTTTGAGATAAGGTAGTTCATGGTACTCATTGCGCGACGGCTGGATAATTTCTCATTGTAATCATCATTACCTCGACTGTCAGTATGTGACCTTATATCGATTTTCATGGTAGGATTATCCTCTAGGACGGCAAGAACTTTTTGTAGTTCAAGCTCTGCATCCTCACGTATGAATGAACGATCAAAGTCAAAATAAATAGGATTGAGATTCAATAGTTTTGCAAGATCGTCACCTACTTTACCTGTAATCGTTGTAGGCTGTAGCGCTAAAGGAACATCAATATTGCTTGTTACTGTTGGAGTGTTTACAAGCTCCTCTGCAGTGTTGTAAGCTCGTTTTTCACCTCGAACAAAATAAGTCTTATCACAAGCTAATTTAAAAGCAAATTTACCGTTGTCTCTGGTCCTACGAGACGCCACGATATTATTATTGACATCAATCACGTTTATTACGGCGTTTTCTAAAGGTACTCCAGTTTGCTTATCGGTAATTGTGCCGGTAACGAACTGCTCACAAGTTTCACGCAAATCCTCTAATTGAATGAAGCGATAGATTTCATCATCATTACCGCCACCTATCCTATTAGAACTGAAATAGCCAGTGTCATTACCTTCATCAATTATAAATGCAAAATCATCGTCAGTACTATTTGCAGGCTCGCCTATGTTTACTGGATTACTCAAACTGCCATCGTCATTAATTGTACTCACAAAAATATCTAGACCACCTAGTCCTTGTAAACCATTACTGGCAAAGTACAGATTGCCGCTACGGCTGATGTAGGGATAGCTTTCACGGCCTTCTGTATTAATTGGTGACATATTCTCTGGCTCGCCATAGCTACCGTCTTCATTAATAGCGACGCGCCATATGTCAGTTTCTTTAAATTTGCTTTCCATACCCATAGTTCCCAGCATATTGCTTGAGAAATAAAGGTATTTACCATCTGGTGTTAGTGCTGGATGTGATGTGGTGTAATCTTCATCAGAGAATGGTGTTCTTTCAGGTCTGGACCATTTACCATCTTTTTTAACTGATTTGAAAATCTGTAAACGATTGACATTTTCATCGTCGCGCTCGAGATCACCTTTCTGGTAATTATTCCTGGTGAAATACATGGTATTCAAATCTGCAGTAAAGGTTGGCGTGCTCTCATGTAGTATTGAGTTGATGCGCTTGTCAAACTTTTCTGGGTTTGATAGTTTACCTTCAGCATCTCTATCTGCGATGTATAGATCAAGAAAATAGCGCTCATTCCAAGAATGGGTTCTTTTGTAAAAAACTCCAGTATCACGGGCACTTGCAAAAACGACTTTATCAGGACCATAATAAGCCGTCCCAAAATCTTGCTCGTCACTATTGACAGAAACTTTTTCTACCTCAAACCTACCTTTTTGAAAATCGATAATAGTTAAAAAATTAGGCATATTGCGAGCCGCACTAAGCCTTGAATCCTTAAGACCTACTACATTGAATCCAGATAATATTTGATTTGCCTTATCGTATTGCTTATCGCTTTTAAGTGCCTGTGCATATCTAAAGAAATATACTGTAGGAATGCTTTTTTGATCTAGTTTAAATAGCTGATTATACCATTTTAAAGCATTACTATAATCGTTATTGAAATAGTAAGAATCACCGAGATTTGAAAATATCTCAACACTCTTAAAACCACGATCTGCCATACGCTGATAGATGTCACGTGCCTCAATAAACGCGTACTTCTCTACCTTGCGCTCTGCTCGTGGTGAGTCTGCTTTTTGCGCCTGCGCAAAGGTCACTACTAGAAAAAACAGAATAACGGGAACCCTAAGCAAGTTTTTCAAGTTGTGTTTTTTCATGATTAAAAGAATCTAGGAGTCAATAGCTTATCGTAATCTCTAGTAAGTTCATACCTTAAGAATACCTCAAAACTACCGTCGTTGAATTGAGTGTTACCTAAATCTGTAGTTTCACGATCGTAAGCCAATCCTATTTGAAATTGATTACTTATCTGATACCCAAGTAAGCCACTTACCGCAGCATCCCATCTGTAAGCAGCTCCTAATGTAAGTCGCTCATTAATCAAAAAGTTTGCAGTTACATCGACTTGTAAAGGTGCTCCTGAGACTGCCTTGATCATTGTGCTAGGCTTGAACATCAAATTGGGATTGATGTCAAATACATATCCTGATGTCAAATAATAATGAATACGTTCTCTTGCTACAAAGGATGCCGTATTGTTGTTATTGGACTCTTCAAAATGCTCATTGCGCAATAAATTGGGTGCACTCAAACCTGCATAAAACTTGTCGGTATGAAAGTAAATACCTGTACCAATATTAGGCGAAAGCTTGTTGTCGATGTTTTGCTCAAAAGCTGCATCATCTAAATCAAAACGCTGCAATTCATCAAAGTTTACGTCCAGGACGTGCGCACCTAATTTGACCCCAAAGCTAAGCTTGCTATTGTAACCTGTATCAATGGTATAACTAACATCACCATTAAAGTAAGTCTCGCTGGTAGGTCCTAGCTTATCGTTGACAATAGAAAGTCCTAATCCTACTTTACCAAACCCAACTGGACTGTGTAAACTTAGACTTTGAGTTTCTGGAGCACCGTCGAGACCTACCCACTGACTTCTGTGCAACAGTATTGCACTGAACATACCTCTGTTTCCTGCGTATGCTGGATTTATAGACAAAGTGTTGTACATATACTGTGTGTACTGTGCATCCTGTTGCGCTATTCCTTTAATAGAAAGAGAAAAGAGAAACACGGCTATCAAATATTTCATCGATTGTATTTTGTTATTAGTATATCTCATTATTTCTATCTCTGTATATAAATGTAACCTGCTACTGACTTGCGTTCACCGCTTTCATCATCCTGGTAATTGAGAACGTAGTAATAGGTTCCTACAGGTAATTCTTCTCCTTGCTGGATTGTTGCTCTACCTTCAGATATTCCTCTAAATACATTACCGTTGACCCCATAGCTTTCGGTTTCATAGACTAGCACACCCCAACGATTGAAAATTTGTAAATCATTAGTTGAGAAACAGTCTAGATTTTCAATGACTAAGAAGTCATTTCTAGAGTTACCATCTGGAGAAATTCCGTTGTAAACTATTGGTTCACCGCAGACAACTTCTTCATCAAATTCTAAATAATCAAAGATTCCATCGCCATCAGTATCTCTCGTGTTTCCAGTGTTAGGATTTTGATCATTATCTGGATCTGGACCTTCGTCGATAGTATCAAAAGCATCACCATCATCATTATCATCTAGATAATCAGGAATACCATCACCATCGGTATCTTGATCTACTGGATTATCATCACCATCATAATCTTCAAATACTGTATTCACCGTATCTCCATCATCGTCAATATCGCGATAATCCACGTCCTCAGTACCGTCTAGATCTGGAAGCTCAGATGGATCACCATCTAATTCTAGACCATCTGGATCACCATATCCAGAAGTATCACCATCATAAGCATCATTAAGACCATCGTTGTCAATGTCTTGATCACTTGGTGAAACGTCTGCAATACCATCGTGATCAAAATCATGACCTTCTAACCTATCCAATACATTATCATTATCTGAATCAGAATCGATATAATCTTGAAGATCGTCGCCATCAAAGTTGAATTCTTCGATTGGTGAGCCATTGGTATCATAAGCATCATCAACACCGTTATTATCTTCATCTTGACCTGATGGACTTATATAGTCAAATGTATCTTGAGACTCTACATTATCTGTAATACCATCATTATCAGAGTCTTGATCAAGATAATCAGGCAGTAAATCTGTATCAGTTTCTCGTGGTGCTGTTGAAACACCGTTACCGTCGATACCATCATCTTCTACCGCATCAGGTATACCATTCACACCTTCTGGCCCGTCAACCATACCGTCGTTATCAGCATCAAGTGCAGAGTTTCCTGTCTCATTGACATCATAGATACCGTCATTATCGCTGTCAAGGTCTAAATGATTTGATATTCCATCACCATCAGTATCAAATTCTGGGTTTACTGCATTGTCATCGTCACCAACAGTTGGATCGTTATCATCGTCATCTAGGTATGCAGGTACGCCGTCACCGTCGTTGTCGATATCAGGATTTGATCCTACTTCTACAATATCAGGAATACCATCATTATCGTCGTCTTCGTCAAATAGATTAGTATCGTCGGTAGCGTCAAGATAGTTAGGCGTACCGTCTCCATCAGTATCATCATTGGTTGGATCGCCGTCATTATCCACATCTTCACCTTGTTCAGGATCATTATCGTCACCACCACCTTCAAAAGTTAATAATCCATCATCATCATCATCCCTATCACGGAAATCTGGGTTGTCATTTGCTCCATCTCTATTAGGTAAATCGAATGGATTGTCAATGACTAATAAACCGTTAGGGTCTTCAAAATCTCCCAATGATCCGTCATATGCGTCATCCAATCCGTCACCATCATTATCTACACCAGATGGATCTACATCCGCCACACCATCTGCGTTGTAGTCACTACCCTCGATGGAGTCAGGCACATTATCATTATCAGAATCAAGATCTAGATAATCAGGAAGTTCGTCTCCACCATCATCATCATTACCATTGTCAAAATCCTCATCTGTGTTGACTGGCTCAATAGGTGCACCATTAGTATCATAGGCATCGTCAACTCCGTTAGAATCAGAATCCATCCCTGATGGTAAGATATAATCAGCTGATGATTGAGATTCAATGTTATCTGTAATTCCGTCGCCATCAGAGTCCTGATCCTTATAATTAGGGATGTCATCATCGTCGAGATCAGACTCAAGAGGATCATCGCCAACACCATTTCCATCAACTCCATCATCCTCGGCAGCATCAGGAATACCATTAACGCCTGCAGGACCGTCTACCATACCATCATTGTCTACATCTAGATCTGAATTACCAGTTTCTACCACATCATAAATTCCGTCGTCGTCTACATCTAGATCTAATTGGTTAGGTATACCATCGCCATCCAAGTCTAATGATGGATCAAACAAGCCATCTTCATTTCCTACAAAGAAGTCGTTATCATCATCATCAAGATAGCTGGGAACACCATCTCCATCGTTATCTATATCTGGATCAAAGCCATCTAGTTCTTCTATATCCGTGATACCGTCATTATCGTCATCCAAATCAATATTATCTGGAATAGAGTCATTATCTCTATCTATAGACACGATTGTAGGATCATCTGGCTCTCCATCATTGTTTTCATCGAAGTCATTTGGATTGTTTGGATCATCAGACGTATCTGTAACATCAACACCATTAACATCTTCTCCGATACCGATTAAGGAGTTGATTGCGCGGTTATTTCTAACGTCATCTTCGTCAATTGTTTGAGTCACGGTTGCTATTACGCTTTCGCCAGGAGCTATACTATTGAATGTATCAGGCATTATGCTACCCGCATCCGCATTATCGTCTGATATCACAACATCTGTAAGAGTGATATTTCCTGTGTTTGTTATTACAATGTCATATGTAATAACGTCACCAATATTTCTGAAGAATTGCTCACGAGCAGCCTTAGTGATGCTCATCGAACTTTTCTGTCCCAGGTCCGTATCCGTTGGATCGTCGCCCACGTTGCTGTCATCATCCGAGTCATCACTTACCGTGTTGCCATCCGGAGTCTCTCCGCTCACCACTGCCTGGTTGCGTACAAAGCCGCGGTCGATGTCATCCTGAGTGATCGTATAGCTACCCGTAAAGGTCGTATCGTCAAAGGCTCCCGGTGACAGGCTAGCGATAGGACCGCCGCTTAGTGTACCGTTGGCGCCTTCCAATAGAACGTCCTCAAGGGTGATGTTCGTCAGCGTCGTGCTTCCGGTATTCGTTACCCTGAAGCTGTACGTGATCGTCTCGCCCACCTGTGCCGTACCGTTGCCGGCATCATCCGTATCACCGCTGCCGGCATCATCAAACACCGACGTCTTGATCACCGCGATGCTGCTGTCCTGTCCCAGGTCCGTATCCGTTGGATCGTCGCCTACGTTGCTGTCATCATCCGAGTCATCACTTACAGTGTTGCCATCCGGAGTCTCTCCGCTCACCACTGCCTGGTTGCGTACAAAGCCGCGGTCGATGTCATCCTGAGTGATCGTATAGCTACCCGTAAAGGTCGTATCGTCAAAGGCTCCCGGTGACAGGCTAGCGATAGGACCGCCGCTTAGTGTACCGTTGGCGCCCTCCAATAGAACGTCCTCAAGGGTGATGTTCGTCAGCGTCGTGCTTCCGGTATTCGTTACCCTGAAGCTGTACGTGATCGTCTCGCCCACCTGTGCCGTACCGTTGCCGTCATCATCCGTATCACCGCTGCCGGCATCATCAAACACCGACGTCTTGATCACCGCGATGCTGCTGTCCTGTCCCAGGTCCGTATCCGTTGGATCGTCGCCCACGTTGCTGTCATCATCCGAGTCATCACTTACCGTGTTGCCATCCGGAGTCTCTCCGCTCACCACTGCCTGGTTGCGTACAAAGCCGCGGTCGATGTCATCCTGAGTGATCGTATAGCTACCCGTAAAGGTCGTATCGTCAAAGGCTCCCGGTGACAGGCTAGCGATAGGACCGCCGCTTAGTGTACCGTTGGCGCCTTCCAATAGAACGTCCTCAAGGGTGATGTTCGTCAGCGTCGTGCTTCCGGTATTCGTTACCCTGAAGCTGTACGTGATCGTCTCGCCCACCTGTGCCGTACCGTTGCCGGCATCATCCGTATCACCGCTGCCGGCATCATCAAACACCGACGTCTTGATCACCGCGATGCTGCTGTCCTGTCCCAGGTCCGTATCCGTTGGATCGTCGCCCACGTTGCTGTCATCATCCGAGTCATCACTTACAGTGTTGCCATCCGGAGTCTCTCCGCTCACCACTGCCTGGTTGCGTACAAAGCCGCGGTCGATGTCCTCCTGAGTGATCGTATAGCTACCCGTAAAGGTCGTATCGTCAAAGGCTCCCGGTGACAGGCTAGCGATAGGACCGCCGCTTAGTGTACCGTTGGCGCCTTCCAATAGAACGTCCTCAAGGGTGATGTTCGTCAGCGTCGTGCTTCCGGTATTCGTTACCCTGAAGCTGTACGTGATCGTCTCGCCCACCTGTGCCGTACCGTTGCCGTCATCATCCGTATCACCGCTGCCGGCGTCATCAAACACCGACGTCTTGATCACCGCGATGCTGCTGTCCTGTCCCAGGTCCGTATCCGTTGGATCGTCGCCACGTTGCTGTCATCATCCGAGTCATCACTTACAGTGTTGCCATCCGGAGTCTCTCCGCTCACCACTGCCTGGTTGCGTACAAAGCCGCGGTCGATGTCATCCTGAGTGATCGTATAGCTACCCGTAAAGGTCGTATCGTCAAAGGCTCCGGTGACAGGCTAGCGATAGGACCGCCGCTTAGTGTACCGTTGGCGCCTTCCAATAGAACGTCCTCAAGGGTGATGTTCGTCAGCGTCGTGCTTCCGGTATTCGTTACCCTGAAGCTGTACGTGATCGTCTCGCCCACCTGTGCCGTACCGTTGCCGTCATCATCCGTATCACCGCTGCCGGCATCATCAAACACCGACGTCTTGATCACCGCGATGCTGCTGTCCTGTCCAGGTCCGTATCCGTTGGATCGTCGCCCACGTTGCTGTCATCATCCGAGTCATCACTTACCGTGTTGCCATCCGGAGTCTCACCACTGACCACTGCCTGGTTGCGTACAAAGCCGCGGTCGATGTCATCCTGAGTGATCGTATAGCTGCCCGTAAAGGTCGTATCGTCAAAGGCTCCCGGTGACAGGCTAGCGATAGGACGCCGCTTAGTGTACCGTTGGCGCCTTCCAATAGAACGTCCTCAAGGGTGATGTTCGTCAGCGTCGTGCTTCCGGTATTCGTTACCCTGAAGCTGTACGTGATCGTCTCACCCACCTGTGCCGTACCGTTGCGTCATCATCCGTATCACCGCTGCCGGCGTCATCAACACCGACGTCTTGATCACCGCGATGCTGCTGTCCTGTCCCAGGTCCGTATCCGTTGGATCGTCGCCACGTTGCTGTCATCATCCGAGTCATCACTTACAGTGTTGCCATCCGGAGTCTCTCCGCTCACCACTGCCTGGTTGCGTACAAAGCCGCGGTCGATGTCATCCTGAGTGATCGTATAGCTACCCGTAAAGGTCGTATCGTCAAAGGCTCCCGTGACAGGCTAGCGATAGGACCGCCGCTTAGTGTACCGTTGGCGCCTTCCAATAGAACGTCCTCAAGGGTGATGTTCGTCAGCGTCGTGCTTCCGGTATTCGTTACCCTGAAGCTGTACGTGATCGTCTCGCCCACCTGTGCCGTACCGTTGCCGGCATCATCCGTATCACCGCTGCCGGCATCATCAAACACCGACGTCTTGATCACCGCGATGCTGCTGTCCTGTCCCAGGTCCGTATCCGTTGGATCGTCGCCTACGTTGCTGTCATCATCCGAGTCATCACTTACAGTGTTGCCATCCGGAGTCTCTCCGCTCACCACTGCCTGGTTGCGTACAAAGCCGCGGTCGATGTCCTCCTGAGTGATCGTATAGCTACCCGTAAAGGTCGTATCGTCAAAGGCTCCCGGTGACAGGCTAGCGATAGGACCGCCGCTTAGTGTACCGTTGGCGCCCTCCAATAGAACGTCCTCAAGGGTGATGTTCGTCAGCGTCGTGCTTCCGGTATTCGTTACCCTGAAGCTGTACGTGATCGTCTCACCCACCTGTGCCGTACCGTTGCCGTCATCATCCGTATCACCGCTGCCGGCGTCATCAAACACCGACGTCTTGATCACCGCGATGCTGCTGTCCTGTCCCAGGTCCGTATCCGTTGGATCGTCGCCCACGTTGCTGTCATCATCCGAGTCATCACTTACCGTGTTGCCATCCGGAGTCTCTCCGCTCACCACTGCCTGGTTGCGTACAAAGCCGCGGTCGATGTCATCCTGAGTGATCGTATAGCTACCCGTAAAGGTCGTATCGTCAAAGGCTCCCGGTGACAGGCTAGCGATAGGACCGCCGCTTAGTGTACCGTTGGCGCCTTCCAATAGAACGTCCTCAAGGGTGATGTTCGTCAGCGTCGTGCTTCCGGTATTCGTTACCCTGAAGCTGTACGTGATCGTCTCGCCCACCTGTGCCGTACCGTTGCCGTCATCATCCGTATCACCGCTGCCGGCATCATCAAACACCGACGTCTTGATCACCGCGATGCTGCTGTCCTGTCCCAGGTCCGTATCCGTTGGATCGTCGCCCACGTTGCTGTCATCATCCGAGTCATCACTTACCGTGTTGCCATCCGGAGCTCTCCGCTCACCACTGCCTGGTTGCGTACAAAGCCGCGGTCGATGTCCTCCTGAGTGATCGTATAGCTACCCGTAAAGGTCGTATCGTCAAAGGCTCCCGGTGACAGGCTAGCGATAGGACCGCCTTAGTGTACCGTTGGCGCCTTCCAATAGAACGTCCTCAAGGGTGATGTTCGTCAGCGTCGTGCTTCCGGTATTCGTTACCCTGAAGCTGTACGTGATCGTCTCGCCACCTGTGCCGTACCGTTGCCGTCATCATCCGTATCACCGCTGCCGGCGTCATCAAACACCGACGTCTTGATCACCGCGATGCTGCTGTCCTGTCCCAGTCCGTATCCGTTGGATCGTCGCCCACGTTGCTGTCATCATCCGAGTCATCACTTACCGTGTGCCATCCGGAGTCTCACCACTGACCACTGCCTGGTTGCGTACAAAGCCGCGGTCGATGTCATCCTGAGTGATCGTATAGCTGCCCGTAAAGGTCGTATCGTCAAAGGCTCCCGGTGACAGGCTAGCGATAGGACCGCCGCTTAGTGTACCGTTGGCGCCTTCCAATAGAACGTCCTCAAGGGTGATGTTCGTCAGCGTCGTGCTTCCGGTATTCGTTACCTGAAGCTGTACGTGATCGTCTCACCCACCTGTGCCGTACCGTTGCCGTCATCATCCGTATCACCGCTGCGGCGTCATCCACACCGACGTCTTGATCACCGCGATGCTGCTGTCCTGTCCCAGGTCCGTATCCGTTGGATCGTCGCCCACGTTGCTGTCATCATCCGAGTCATCACTTACAGTGTTGCCATCCGGAGTCTCTCCGCTCACCACTGCCTGGTTGCGTACAAAGCCGCGGTCGATGTCATCCTGAGTGATCGTATAGCTACCCGTAAAGGTCGTATCGTCAAAGGCTCCCGGTGACAGGCTAGCGATAGGACCGCCGCTTAGTGTACCGTTGGCGCCTTCCAATAGAACGTCCTCAAGGGTGATGTTCGTCAGCGTCGTGCTTCCGGTATTCGTTACCCTGAAGCTGTACGTGATCGTCTCGCCCACCTGTGCCGTACCGTTGCCGGCATCATCCGTATCACCGCTGCCGGCATCATCAAACACCGACGTCTTGATCACCGCGATGCTGCTGTCCTGTCCCAGGTCCGTATCCGTTGGATCGTCGCCTACGTTGCTGTCATCATCCGAGTCATCACTTACAGTGTTGCCATCCGGAGTCTCTCCGCTCACCACTGCCTGGTTGCGTACAAAGCCGCGGTCGATGTCATCCTGAGTGATCGTATAGCTACCCGTAAAGGTCGTATCGTCAAAGGCTCCCGGTGACAGGCTAGCGATAGGACCGCCGCTTAGTGTACCGTTGGCGCCCTCCAATAGAACGTCCTCAAGGGTGATGTTCGTCAGCGTCGTGCTTCCGGTATTCGTTACCCTGAAGCTGTACGTGATCGTCTCGCCCACCTGTGCCGTACCGTTGCCGTCATCATCCGTATCACCGCTGCCGGCATCATCAAACACCGACGTCTTGATCACCGCGATGCTGCTGTCCTGTCCAGGTCCGTATCCGTTGGATCGTCGCCCACGTTGCTGTCATCATCCGAGTCATCACTTACCGTGTTGCCATCCGGAGTCTCTCCGCTCACCACTGCCTGGTTGCGTACAAAGCCGCGGTCGATGTCATCCTGAGTGATCGTATAGCTGCCCGTAAAGGTCGTATCGTCAAAGGCTCCCGGTGACAGGCTGGCGATAGGACCGCCGCTTAGTGTACCGTTGGCGCCCTCCAATAGCACGTCCTCAAGGGTGATGTTCGTCAGCGTCGTGCTTCCGGTATTCGTTACCCTGAAGCTGTACGTGATCGTCTCGCCTACCTGTGCCGTACCGTTGCCGTCATCATCCGTATCTCCGCTGCCGGCGTCATCAAACACCGACGTCTTGATCACCGCGATGCTGCTGTCTTCTAATAATAGAGTGATGGTTGGATCATCTGGCTCACCGTCTGCTTCTGTATCTACATCTGCATTGTTATCTGGATCGTCACTGATATCTTGTATAACAGCATCCGATGGGGAATCAGCCGAGACAGTAGCACTATTTTGATAGCGACCAGCGTCAATATCGTCTTGGGTTAAAATATAAGTTCCCGTAAATGTTGTGCTGTCAGAAGCTCCAGGCTCCAACTGGGCAATCGCCGTACCTGTCACTGTCGTTCCAAGGTCTGAAACTTGAAGATTTGATAATGTAGTGGTTCCTGTATTTGTAATGACAAATTTGATATGAAATAATATCGCCGGCGTCGGCAACAGAATTACCATTGGAATCCTCATAAGTGTCAATTTTCAATAAAGTTACGGAGCTAGAAGGGTCGAATGATACAACCGTAGGGTCATCTGGCTCACCGTCACCATTATTATCAATATTATCTGTGTTCAAAGGATCATCTGAATCATCCACCACTATGATACCATTAGGATCTGTGGCTTCTACGCTAGCTTGATTTATAAATGATAAATTATCAATATCTGATTGTTGAATAGTATAAAATGCTGAATACGAAGCATTGTCAGATTCTCCAGGAACTAGCACAGCAATCCCACTCCCATTGACAACTACTCCAGCAGTAAGATCTGAAACAGTGATACCTGTCAATGTAGTATTTCCAGTGTTAGTTATTCTAAACGAGTATAGAATGCGATCACCAGCATCAATTACTCCATTACCATTGAAGTCTGATGCGACTCCTTGTTTGGAGAGTTGAATTTCGGAGTTGGGATCAAGAACTGTCGTCGTGGTATCATCCTCCAGGTTGCTGTCGTCATCAATACGTCGCTCACATCGTCGCCGTCATCAGTCGTTCCCGTGGCAGTGGCCTGGTTGTTCACGAAGCTCGTCGATGTCTGCCTGCGTGAGCGTCAACGATCCCGTGATCGTTACGTACCCGGTGCCAGATCGCGATTGGGCTGCCCGTGATGCTACCGTTGGGTGCCACCAGTAATGGGTCGCTCACCGTGATGTTGTTGAGCGCCGTGTCTCCGGTATTGGTTCCGTAAAGTCATAGTCGATCGTCTCGCCTACCTGGGCGAAACCATCTCTATTGGCGTCGTTGAACGTACCTTCCTTGATGATCGCGATGCTGTTGTCCTGTGGAAGTGGCGTCGTCGTCGTATCATCCTCCAGGTTGCTGTCGTCATCGGATACGTCGCTCACATCGTCGCCGTCATCAGTCGTTCCAGTGGCAGTGGCCTGGTTGTTCACGAAGCCTCGGTCGATGTCTGCCTGCGTGAGCGTCAACGATCCCGTGATCGTTACACTAGCGCCTGGTGCCAGATCCGCGATTGGGCTGCCCGTGATGCTACCGTTGGGTGCCACCAGTAATGGGTCGCTCACCGTGATGTTGTTGAGCGCCGTGTCTCCGGTATTGGTGACCGTAAAGTCGTAGTCGATCGTCTCGCCTACCTGGGCAAAGCCATCTGCGTTGGCATCGTTGAACGTACCTTCCTTGATGATCGCGATGCTGTTGTCCTGTGGAAGTGGCGTCGTCGTCGTATCATCCTCCAGGTTGCTGTCGTCATCGGATACGTCGCTCACATCGTCGCCGTCATCAGTCGTTCCCGTGGCAGTGGCCTGGTTGTTCACGAAGCCTCGGTCGATGTCTGCCTGCGTGAGCGTCAACGATCCCGTGATCGTTACACTAGTACCCGGTGCCAGATCCGCGATTGGGCTGCCCGTGATGCTACCGTTGGGTGCCACCAGTAATGGGTCGCTCACCGTGATGTTGTTGAGCGCCGTGTCTCCGGTATTGGTGACCGTAAAGTCATAGTCGATCGTCTCGCCTACCTGGGCAAACCATCTCTATTTGGCGTCGTGAACGTACCTTCCTTGATGATCGCGATGCTGTTGTCCTGTGGAAGTGGCGTCGTCGTCGTATCATCCTCCAGGTTGCTGTCGTCATCGGATACGTCGCTCACATCGTCGCGCCGTCATCAGTCGTTCCAGTGGCAGTGGCCTGGTTGTTCACGAAGCCTCGGTCGATGTCCGCCTGCGTGAGCGTCAACGATCCCGTGATCGTTACACTAGTACCCGGTGCCAGATCCGCGATTGGGCTGCCCGTGATGCTACCGTTGGGTGCCACAGTAATGGGTCGCTCACCGTGATGTTGTTGAGCGCCGTGTCTCCGGTATTGGTTACCGTAAAGTCATAGTCGATCGTCTCGCCTACCTGGGCAAAGCCATCTGCGTTGGCATCGTTTGAACGTACCTTCCTTGATGATCGCGATGCTGTTGTCCTGTGGAAGTGGCGTCGTCGTCGTATCATCCTCCAGGTTGCTGTCGTCATCAGATACGTCGCTCACATCGTCGCCGTCATCCGTCGTTCCAGTGGCAGTGGCCTGGTTGTTCACGAAGCCTCGGTCGATGTCTGCCTGCGTGAGCGTCAACGATCCCGTGATCGTTACACTAGCGCCTGGTGCCAGATCCGCGATTGGGCTGCCCGTGATGCTACCGTTGGGTGCCACCAGTAATGGGTCGCTCACCGTGATGTTGTTGAGCGCCGTGTCTCCGGTATTGGTGACCGTAAAGTCGTAGTCGATCGTCTCGCCTACCTGGGCAAAGCCATCTGCGTTGGCATCGTTGAACGTACCTTCCTTGATGATCGCGATGCTGTTGTCCTGTGGAAGTGGCGTCGTCGTCGTATCATCCTCCAGGTTGCTGTCGTCATCAGATACGTCGCTCACATCGTCGCCGTCATCCGTCGTTCCCGTGGCAGTGGCCTGGTTGTTCACGAAGCCTCGGTCGATGTCTGCCTGCGTGAGCGTCAACGATCCCGTGATCGTTACACTAGTACCCGGTGCCAGATCCGCGATTGGGCTGCCCGTGATGCTACCGTTGGGTGCCACCAGTAATGGGTCGCTCACCGTGATGTTGTTGAGCGCCGTGTCTCCGGTATTGGTGACCGTAAAGTCGTAGTCGATCGTCTCGCCTACCTGGGCAAAACCATCTGCGTTTGGCATCGTTGAACGTACCTTCCTTGATGATCGCGATGCTGTTGTCCTGTGGAAGTGGCGTCGTCGTCGTATCATCCTCCAGGTTGCTGTCGTCATCGGATACGTCGCTCACATCGTCGCCGTCATCAGTCGTTCCCGTGGCAGTGGCTGGTTGTTCACGAAGCCTCGGTCGATGTCTGCCTGCGTGAGCGTCAACGATCCCGTGATCGTTACACTAGCGCCTGGTGCCAGATCCGCGATTGGGCTGCCCGTGATGCTACCGTTGGGTGCCACCAGTAATGGGTCGCTCACCGTGATGTTGTTGAGTGCCGTGTCTCCGGTATTGGTGACCGTAAAGTCGTAGTCGATCGTCTCGCCTACCTGGGCAAAGCCATCTGCGTTGGCATCGTTGAACGTACCTTCCTTGATGATCGCGATGCTGTTGTCCTGTGGAAGTGGCGTCGTCGTCGTATCATCCTCCAGGTTGCTGTCGTCATCAGATACGTCGCTCACATCGTCGCCGTCATCCGTCGTTCCCGTGGCAGTGGCCTGGTTGTTCACGAAGCCTCGGTCGATGTCTGCCTGCGTGAGCGTCAACGATCCCGTGATCGTTACACTAGTACCCGGTGCCAGATCCGCGATTGGGCTGCCCGTGATGCTACCGTTGGTGCCACCAGTAATGGGTCGCTCACCGTGATGTTGTTGAGCGCCGTGTCTCCGGTATTGGTGACCGTAAAGTCGTAGTCGATCGTCTCGCCTACCTGGGCAAAGCCATCTGCGTTGGCATCGTTGAACGTACCTTCCTTGATGATCGCGATGCTGTTGTCCTGTGGAAGTGGCGTCGTCGTCGTATCATCCTCCAGGTTGCTGTCGTCATCGATACGTCGCTCACATCGTCGCCGTCATCAGTCGTTCCCGTGGCAGTGGCCTGGTTGTTCACGAAGCCTCGGTCGATGTCTGCCTGCGTGAGCGTCAACGATCCCGTGATCGTTACACTAGCGCCTGGTGCCAGATCCGCGATTGGGCTGCCCGTGATGCTACCGTTGGGTGCCACCAGTAATGGGTCGCTCACCGTGATGTTGTTGAGTGCCGTGTCTCCGGTATTGGTGACCGTAAAGTCGTAGTCGATCGTCTCGCCTACCTGGGCAAAGCCATCTGCGTTGGCATCGTTGAACGTACCTTCCTTGATGATCGCGATGCTGTTGTCCTGTGGAAGTGGCGTCGTCGTCGTATCATCCTCCAGGTTGCTGTCGTCATCGGATACGTCGCTCACATCGTCGCCGTCATCAGTCGTTCCCGTGGCAGTGGCCTGGTTGTTCACGAAGCCTCGGTCGATGTCTGCCTGCGTGAGCGTCAACGATCCCGTGATCGTTACACTAGCGCCTGGTGCCAGATCCGCGATTGGGCTGCCCGTGATGCTACCGTTGGTGCCACCAGTAATGGGTCGCTCACCGTGATGTTGTTGAGCGCCGTGTCTCCGGTATTGGTGACCGTAAAGTCGTAGTCGATCGTCTCGCCTACCTGGGCAAAGCCATCTGCGTTGGCATCGTTGAACGTACCTTCCTTGATGATCGCGATGCTGTTGTCCTGTGGAAGTGGCGTCGTCGTCGTATCATCTCCAGGTTGCTGTCGTCATCAGATACGTCGCTCACATCTGGACCACTAGTGGTGTACCTGTAGCTGTAGCTTGATTATTTATGAATCCTCGATCAATGTCCTCTTGAGTAAGAGTTAAGGACCTGTGCGAGTTCTTACTGCACCTACAGGTAGATTTGCAATGTTACCTCCATTGATCTGGCCATTGGAGCAACAAGTAATGGGTCTGTAATTCTAACATTAGTCAAATCACGATTCCCTGTATTTCTATCGTAAAGGTGTATGTTATTTCTTCACCAACTTGTGCAAATCCGTCTCCATTAGCATCATTTAATATACCTTCCTTAATGATGGCGATATCGTCATTTCGCGTAAGCGGAGTTATTGTAATATCATCTGGATTACCATTTCCATTTGTATCAACATTTGTATCGTCATCTGGGTCATCAGATAAATCTGAGACGTCGTCACCATTTGAATTGATACCAGCACCAGTGATCTGATTACGGACCTCACCAGCATTAAGATCATCTTGTGTAATCGTATGACGTGAAGTGGTTGTGATCGATTGACCTACATTGAGATTCCCAATGAAATTCCTATCTAATGTGCCGTTGTCATCAGTTAAATTAATATTACGCAGTACCGTGTTACCAGTATTAGTAATCACACGTCATACGTAATCACATCGCCTACCGAGTCGTATGTACCATCTCTATCATCCTTGGTAATTGATAGGATACTACCCACGCTGAGAAGTGCTGCATTACTTACCTCACGCGCACAAGCATAAGATGAGCTTGTAACAACTACCCTGTATAGATTTCCATTAAATGATTCTGGCGCATCCGTAACTGTGAGTGTATTAGAAAAAACACCACTATAACGAGCATTGTTATTCAAATTTGTAAAATTACCTCCATTAGTGCTTACCTGCCATCTATAAACTGGATTGCTGCCAGTAGCGGAAACGGAAAACTGTACACTATTATCGTCAGGAGTTACGGCGGTGGTAGCATCTGGCTGATCTGTAATATTGATGTCAGTTCCTGCTTCTAGAAAGTCTGGCGTTCCATTATTATTTCCATCTCGAGGTGTAAATATCCATTACCACTTGTTACCAAACCATCTTCATCGACGGTAGGCGGAACTTGATTTCCTAATTGACCATCGCCATCATTGTCAATAAAACCTGCCTCAATTACATCTGGACATCCATCATCATCTGCATCGCGATCGATTCTATTAGGCAGTCCTGTACCATCTGTATTAGCCGTATCGCCACCTTCATCAACATCTGTAATACCATCATTGTCATCATCAAGGTCAACTGAGTCTGCTAGACCATCCTGATCGAAATCGGGTCCATCAACAAAATCATTACCAACTCTTGATGCCTCACGTACAACGACTGTTATCTCATTATCATTAGCTCCATCCGTATCAGACACTGATGCTATATCGAATCCTGTAGGCACGTCAGTTTGTAGATCGATTTCTCTAATGGTAAATACTTGTTCATTAGTCCCATCTCTAACTACGGTGAATTGGTAATCTCCATTTGCATCAGTAGTTGTGGCTTCAATGAAATTACCGCCTTCATCATACAGCTCTACTCTTACACCTGAAATTCCTGAACCGCTATCTCTCAATACCGTTCCACATATTAGTGGGTTTGAGACAAATGTTTGGACTGGTTGTTGAAATTCTGCCCTTTCAAGAACTAGAGCGTAAAAACGATTTGACTGAGTTCCATTACCTACTTACTACCAACGCGGTAAGTAAAAGTATTTCTACTCTCATAATAATTACTAAAGGTGTAGCGAGGATCTTGATCAATAGGCTCTACGGGCGCGGATCGTCCATCAATATTCTGTCCTCTAATGATAGTACCATTAGCACCCGTGCGGTCTATATCAATTTCAGTCACTGCAGATACAGTATAAGCATCTGTCAAGGAAAGCTCTGCAAATTCACGTATGCTATTGGCTCCATTCCCGCCGCCACCATCTATGTCAAATGGTGACGCGTAAAAACACACATTCTGACTAGGTGTATTAGTTCCAGCATTAACCAGCCTGATAGTAAATAATGCGTTTATATTACCAGATTATTTGCAGAAATACGTGGCTGAAAGCCCTAGGCAAACCTGAATCTGAAACATCAATATCTAAAAGCGTCGTACGATTAAGTTCTGTGATTTCAACTAAGATATCGATAGCAGGATTGCTTGCAGTGGCTCCTGCAGCGTTAGGAAACCTATACACTGTACCCACGGCGAGCGGTGCACCACCATTATC